>CAZCPZ010000260.1:0-2644 GCA_964499875.1 uncultured Thermoplasmatales archaeon
TGAATATCTTTCTACAGGTATTACATCTATACCTCTGTACCCCATTTCTTTGAAAACCCCTCTTTTAATTTAATAATACCCTTCTGCATCCCATCCACCAAAAAAAGATGAAATCCTTCAACCCTTTTTAAATCAACTCTCAGTCGATGGGGTGCCCACCCAAGTCCCTCTTCCTTTATTCTATAAACACTTAGAAAACCTAAGAGTTGTCATCAATTAATAACCCCTTATCATCCCTATATCTCCCATTCAACTCTTCTACTAATTCTCTTAAGAGTCTTGATACTATTTCTCACCATTCATAGTTGCATTTGAAACATTATTAAACCAAAGTCTTCATGGAAGCAAACATTAACCTCTATCTCTATACCAATCCATAGGGAAATAAGGTGATAGACTACCTCACCTTCCATATAACGTGTCCATTTACACTGTTTCTTTTCTAAATCTTCCCTTCCATATTTAGTTCTCATAGGAATCTATGAAATTTTCTTCGATTACGGATTCAAAATCCCTAGCATTATCTCTCCTTTATCTATAAAAGCAAAATTCTTTGGATTCTCATTATTATCCCTATACACCTAACTTAAACCCTGATTTTACTCCACATTTAGAGAATCCTCAATGCTCCCACCTTATTTCCTTTATCAATTACCTCAGTCCTCTTTCTAGTAAATTTCATGTTCTAAATAGGCAGATAATCGGTGAGATATTTACAAAACTAGTTACAAACAAAAAGGTTAAACAAAACCATAAGGGGAAAACCACAATGATACTTTTAGATAGATGAAGAAAAAAGAAAGGTGTAAGAAGAGGTTTTTTATTGTTGGTAGCTACGCCATTTCTCCTCTAGTTTTGGATCCCGTAGGGTTTCCATTATATATTTAGCGAATTCTTCTCCTGTTGCACCATCAGCTCTACCAGTTATCTTAATCTTCCTTTCATACTGCCCACAGATATCTAGTGCCATCTCTAGTTTCTTGGATTTCTCTGTGTATCCTATATGGTTTAGTAGCATCGCTGCTGCTTTGATTATACTAGATGGATCAGCATATTTTGCTCTACCCTCCTCTACCATTCTTGGTGCTGTTCCATGGATTGCCTCAAACATAGCGTATCTCTTACCTATATTAGCGCTACCAGCTGTTCCTACTCCTCCTTGTATCTGCGCTGCTTCATCAGTGAGTATATCACCATATAGGTTTGGCATAACTATGACTCTAAACTCTTTTTGTCTCGCTGGATCAATGAGTTTAGCAGTCATTATATCAATGAACCAGTCATCCCATTCTATATCTGGGTAATCCTTTGCAACCTTCTCTGCTACACTGAGGAATTTACCATCTGTTGTTTTAACGACATTTGCTTTTGTTACAACTGTCACCTTCTTAATGTTATTCTTCTTTGCATACTCAAAGGCTAGTCTTATTATACGTTCTGCTCCCTGAGTAGTAATTACTTTAAAATCTATAGCGAGGTCATCTGTTACATTGATTCCTTTGCTTCCAAGCATATAGGCTCCCTCTGTGTTTTCTCGGAAGAACACCCAGTCGATTCCCAGCTCTGGGACTTTAACTGGTCTAACATTTGCAAAGAGATCTAATGCTCTACGCATATATACATTGGCACTCTCAATATTTGGCCATGGATCACCTTTCTTAGGAGTAGTTGTTGGACCCTTAAGTATAACATGACATTTCTTGATTTCCTCCATAATGTCATCTGGTATCGCTTTACCTGCTTTCGCTCGATTCTCAATGGTTAAACCCTCTATAACTTTGAATTCTATTTTACCCTCCTTGATCTCATCTTCTAGTAGGAATTCTAGGATTCTCTTTGCATGCTCACATATATATGGCCCTATTCCATCTCCACCGACTACACCTATAATAATAGGTTTAACCTTACTATAGTCAATCCATTCCTCATCTCTTTTGAGGCGTTCTACTCGCTCTAGTTGCTCTACTAGTATCTTCTCGAAGTGTTCCTTTGCTTTCTCTATGGCTTGAGTATCAATCTTAACTTCTTCTCCCTTCATCATTATTCTTCCACCTCTTCAGGTGCATCAGGCATCATATATAGTATATCATCCCATGGATGCCTATATAATCTAGTTTTAAGGCGTTTCTGATCAATTATATGTCCTATGATGCCAATACTTCTACCGAGTACGAAGAAAGCATTTAGTATCCCTAGATCTATGAATTCCTTTACCTCTTCTCTACTATACCCTATGCTTCTAAGCATATCGCAGCAGAGTACTCCTATGCATCCATCCACGTTGAGTATAAGGTTACCTCTCTTAGCAGTAGTTAGCTTCTCTACCTCCAAAGCATAATCTAAAGTCTCTGTTATTGGGAAATGTTTCTTTGCATAATTCTTGAGGATCTCCACTCTTATATCTGGGTTTGTAACAGATTTAACTCTATGCCCGATACCTTGGATGTTTATATTCTTACTCTTCATATCCTTAACCATGAACTCTGGTGAGTAACCTTGGTATAAGTAGGTTGTGAAGTGTTCTGCTGCTCCCTGTACTGCTCCACCGAATCTTGGTCCAATTGTTAGTAAACCACTAGCTAATGCGGATACAAGATCCTTCCCTGCTCTTGCTGCAACAATAGCATTATGGGCACCAGAAACA
>CAZCPZ010000261.1:0-2640 GCA_964499875.1 uncultured Thermoplasmatales archaeon
TCAGGTGGCATTCTATATAAACTTGTTCTGCTAAAATATCAAATTGTTTTAAGTTGCTCTTAGTTTCCCAAGGATGGGTTCGAAAACTAAACCCTTATTCATGAGGGAGTTTATAGCTTCCTCTACTATATCAGAGGTGATACCTATTTTCTCACACTTTTCAATGATTGTCTCCCATAGGATACCTTCTTCTCCACCCTCTTGTATTATTGCAAGTATTTTATCTTCAACTTCCTCAGATGCCTCTGTGGATTCCTTGTTTTCCTCTACCTTTAATTCCTTTTCATAGGTTTCCTCTAAATCAAATTCTCTTCTAGGTAGAATGTAGGTTAATGCATCTTGTATCATCTCAATGTATCTCTCCACAGAGATCCTGGGGTAGTGTTGAAGAGCAGCTATGATACCTTGAGATAGAGATCTACTATACCCTAGTTTCTCAAGTTCTTGAACACTAGGTTGATTCATCTTAGTAGCTTCCACTAAGGCTTCTATTCTATCCTTTGTATGTCTAGCGGTTTCTAGAATCCATTCATCCCTAATCTTAGCGTTCACCTCTACCACTATCTCAGGTCTCACAGAGACATATAATGTTCCACTATCCTCAGGTGTAAATGTTCTTGTTTTACCAACAACTGCTACAAAAGATGGTACATCTATGTTAGATAGTTTCTCTGTTACCCCCTGCTGGTATTGACCAGAGTATAATGTGAATACCCCGGTTGGATCCGAGAGGTGTGCTCTAACAAAGTCTCCCCCCTCCACTATGTTTTCTACATCTGTGAGTACACCAACAATATATAATCTATTTATCTTCGCTCCAAGTGGAGTAACTACGTAGGTTGGAGTAAACCCTCCATCTCCCTTGATTTCTAGTGTTGAATCCGTGTATTCACCAGCGAATACTCTCCATGCTGTTTCTCTCTTCATCTTAGAGCCTCCAGTTCTTGTTGAATAATCTTGGTTTCCTCAGATAGGTTTCTTTCAACTATGGAAACCTCTCTTGGTATAAATGTTACACCAAAAGAGTCTAGTAGTGCATTCCCTCTTAAACATAGTTGTTTAGTAAAGAGTTTATTCCATATATCCTCCATGGTTTCCTCTCTACTCATGGTTTTATATTCCCTTATAGTTCTACCAAGTAGTTTCTCTGATTGTTCCTTGTTTAGAGAAACAATCGCGGATCCTGTTCCATCATCGATGACGCATTTCACTCTGAAATCTTCTAAACCCTTTACTCTCCCATGGATTCTACATTCCTCACCACTAGTTAATACTCTATTACACTCTGGGCATCTATAGATTACACCAGATGTTGACTGTATCTCAATTACTGTTCCATGTACTTCTACATCGAATGCTCCTCCATCATCAACTAGTTCATGTAACGGTACACTTCTTACGGGAATCTCTAATTCTACGTTCTCTTTAATCTTCTCCACTGTAGCATTCTCATCGAAAGAGAGTTGTGGTATCCCTCTCCAGGATTTAACGTATCCACCTTTGATCTTATACATATTTTTCTCTTCCAAGTTGAAGTCATACCAAGCTGTGAAAGGTGTTTTACCAGTTTCATCTCCTAGTATACCAGAGAAAACTGTTTTTGTATCACCATTAACCTTAACCTCTTTTTTCTCTAACTCTAGTATAACTGCTTCTACCTCTACGAAACCTATACCTGGTTTTAAATCCATTATCTTACAAGGTTTAGGTTTATACACCTCTTCCGGTAGGATGTCTTTATCTCTCTTCTCAATCTTCACTCTATCTCCAAAGTTTACTTGTACAGCACCTTGCCATTCTCTTGTATAAGCATTTATAACCTCTATAACATCGTTTCTCTCTAACTCTAATGGTTTCCATGAGGTGAATGGTATCGTACCACTCTCATCTCTAAGGAAACCATAGTATATCTCCCTCTCCTTACCTTTAATGTTGACTTGTTTCTTATTTATTGTTAGAATCTGAGCTAGTAGATGTACATTCTTCTCATTTGGTTGTAGATCCGCTAATAGCTTCCGTTCCTGGTAATCTACTGGTCCACCATACTTCTTGAGCAATGTTTTCTTTGCTTGCTCAATAGGTACACCATACTCCAAGAATTTCTCTAGCTCCCTCCTAATTTCTTCTCTATCTACCTCTTCATTGATAACATTGAGTATCTCCTCAACATGAGGTTTTAGATCCTCAATGGGCATAAAATAATCTAACCTCCCAAAAACCTAGTTTTATGGCAATACCTCAGTGTTTATAATGATTTTGTTTTACCATTATCCATCCTCTGAATAAACTCGGTTAAAACCTTTTTCTTTATCCTATTCTTTCAATTCTTTCTCCATCATCTCATCTAGTTTTTTATCTACTCCTTGCTCTTTTGCTATCTTCTGCATCTCCGCTATGATATTCTCCCATAGAACCTGCTGCTGGATAGCGTAATCCCACATATCTAGTCTCTTTGCTCCATCTGCTTTCTTGAATTCCTCTATGAATTCCTTTTTATCCTCCTCATTCATACTTCTTGCTCCACCTTCCTAGTATTTCTCTTTAATTGATCTTGTTGAGCTATCTCTGATATCTCCGCTATGATTTCCTCCCAGATTCCCACTTGTTCTAATGCATAGAACCACATATCCATTTTCTGCT
>CAZCPZ010000262.1:0-1287 GCA_964499875.1 uncultured Thermoplasmatales archaeon
AACTCATCCACCATATTTTCAGCATCTACTATAACAGTTATATTAATGGTTTCTCCATTTTCTGGTGGAATCCATTGGTACTGGAAGGATGGTGTATTCATCTGTCCCAGTAGCATTCTATCCTCATGGTTTATAGATACTAGTTCTCCATTTATGTATAGGTATGTATTGCTTCTCTCAGCTGTTTTCCCTCCACTGTTACTGATCCTATAGTATATTCTATCTCCTCCTATGAAGACTTCATGTAGAACCAGATCTGGTTGTCCGCTACCTATAATTGGGATGTCAGATGAATTACTATAGTTATCAGATGAGTTATTATTGATTTCATCGTTACTGTCATCTGTCTCATTATAGTGGGGGTTATCAGTAGTGTTGTTTTGGTCATCAACAGTTACTTCGTTTTGATTTGCATCTGAGGAGGAATCTTCACCATTACCACTGGTTCCCTCATTAGAAGAGTTATTTTCATTTGTTGAATCATCATTGGATGAATCATTATCGTTAGAGGTTTCATTGGAATCAATGGTTTCATTGTCACCATATGATGAGTCATTGGAAGCATATGAGGATTCATTGGAATCATAGGTGTTTTCATCATCGATGTTTGTTTCATTGGTTTCTCCATCATTTGATGAGCTAGAAGAATTATTGTTTCCTCCATAGGTGTTATTACTGTTTGTGGATTCATCATCTCCTATATTGCTGGAATCAGTAGTGTTATCTAGTGTGTCATCTTGGATTTCATTGGAGTCACTGTTTGATCCCTCCGTGTCATTGTTTGTTGTGTCTTGACTATTTGAATTACTATTTCTACCATTGGATGATCCACTACTATCATAGTTATTATTTTCCGAACCTGAAGAGTTAGAAGAATTGCTCACTTTATATTCTATTGATCCACCGGTGACTTCATGTTGTTGGCTAGAGGGCTCATTATTCTCAGTGAAGTACTCAGGTTGGTATCCACTGTTATTTGTGGGTTTAGAGAATATATCTGTCGGAGTCATAGATGATTCTTCGTCTTCGTTATCCCCCTCTAATGAACCTAAATTATAGTTACCAATTGAGTTTATTAAGAATGATAAGATGAGTGTGATTATTGCTAATAATGGAAGAATTTTCTTTCTCCTTACCTCATCATCCCTTTCTTTAACCATGGGTGATTCCATGGTTTATTTCTCTGAAGACGAGGTATTTAAATGATGTTGCACAACTCTTATCATAGAGGTAAATATATAAAATAGAGTTTATAAGTAGTGGCCGTTGAAGAAAATGTTATTCTTT
>CAZCPZ010000262.1:1297-2634 GCA_964499875.1 uncultured Thermoplasmatales archaeon
TTGTCCCTTGATAGCTTCTACTATATCTGGGTAGACTTCACCACTGGTTTCATCGCAATAGATTTTCTTTATCTCTGTTGCCAGTACTAGGGTATCCG
This sequence comes from uncultured Thermoplasmatales archaeon, assembly GCA_964499875.1. Classification (GTDB taxonomy): domain Archaea; phylum Thermoplasmatota; class E2; order DHVEG-1; family DHVEG-1; genus B44-G15. The sequence goes on from CAZCPZ010000262.1 coordinate 1,396, forward strand.
GATAGTGTGATGTGATGTATTTTAGGAAGTATCCTCGTCCTTTGAAGACCTCGTTTTCTGCTACTCTAGTAGTTGTACCTGGTATGGTTACTTGTTGTAAGAGATGGATCCAGTTATCTATGGTTTTTTGGAACCTCTATCTATGTTTTCTGTTCCAATGTTGAATAAAGATGGGTCACCTTCTAGTCTCTTATAGTTATGGGAGTGTATATCATAGATTATACATGATTTATAGTCTCTTAGTAGTGTTGTTATGAGTGAGTCTATGACTCTATAGAAGTTATTGTATTTCTCTAGTGACTCTTTTTATCTTTGTCTGATAATGGTTGCTTCCAAACTTTTTACCCCATGCTATTCTATATATACATTCCTCTGGGACTTCTATTTAGATCATACTCGTATCTACTATCATATGCTATTATTCGTAGAGGTAGATCAGAGATGAATTCCCCGGTATATGGGTCTTCCTCATACCATCTCTCGAACTCTGTTAATAGTATTTTATCTCTCAGCGACTCTCTTAGGTTACCACCATTGTGGATAGCTGTACATATATACGGTTGATATTCCTCTATCGCTATGGAGAAGGATTTATCATAGGCTATGCAGTTTAAAGGTTTCTTGTTTCTTATACGAGTTATTATCTCCTCTATCGCTAGTTGTTCAACCATGTTTCTCTACTCGCTCCTCTAAGAAGTCTATGATTTTTTCTTGTGGTCTCTCCCCTGTTAGGTTTTCTATCTCTGCTATTCCACCAGGGCTTACCACGTTTACCTCTATTAGTTTACCACATATTACATCTACCCCCACCAGGTATAATCCATCTTTGATTAACCTAGGTTTCAGTTCTCTACATATCTCTTTCTCGGTTTCCGTTAGAGTATGTGCATCTGCTCTTCCACCTGCATGTATATTTGAGCGTATATCCCCCTCCGCGGGTATTCTTCTAAATGCACCTATTGGTTCACCATTTAATAGTAGTATTCTAACATCTCCTTCCTCTGCTCCTTCTATGTATTCTTGTAGTATAACATAGTTATGGTTTTCACCGCTTGTATAGAATTCTAGTAGTGACCGAATATTTTTTCTAGCGGTTTTCTCTAATAGTATAACTCCTTTTCCACCGTGTCCTGTCAGTGGTTTAAGAATCATTTTATTAGAGAGATTTTCTTTGATTACTTGTAGTAGATACTCCACGTTTTTGGATATAAATGTTTTTGGTATGAATCTCTGGCAGTT
>CAZCPZ010000263.1:0-2634 GCA_964499875.1 uncultured Thermoplasmatales archaeon
GGTTCACAACCAAGCTTCGATAAACAATTTGTAAGGGATTATCTAAAAAAGATAGGTTGGAATGGAGATGGCGATCCACCTAAACTACCATCAGATGTAATAGAAGGTACCATGCATAGATATCTAGAGGCTTATGAGCGTTTAACTGGTAGAAGACTTAGTGAACTGTTATAGTAACCTCTGATTGAGCAGGGACTTCAGCTGTTACATACAATTCCATTAGGTCTCCTCTCTCTCTGATCATATATATCTCTCCATTCTCAACGTTATAGGTTCCTTTTGGTAGGAGAAAAGTGGTTTCTATTTTAACATCCATATCCAAGTCATTCTTAATCGTTTTATGATGTTCATCTTCACTTACGTAGTTTAGATGGTAGGAGGGTATGGAATATTTTGGTTCCTTATAATTATATGATATAATACTATAGTTTTCAACTTTTATCAGGCGGTAACCCCAGTAGGCATCCTCTGCACCTAAGCTACTGGAAGCAGTTGTAGTTGTAACAAATAATGTATCATTCCATATAGTTATGTTATCATAGTGTACATGCCCATCGAATACCGCATCTACATTATATTCTTGTATCAAGTTCAACAGTTCCTCTCTTCCTATATAATGTATTCCCATTAAGGACTCATGTGATGTATCCCATAGTGGGTTATGATGCATCAACATTATCTTAAGTCTTGCATCTATATTACTATCTAGATCCTCTTCAATCCACTGTAATTGTTCATCCTGTATATACCCACCCCAGTTTAAGGGGATGAAAAAGAAGGTTGTTCTCAACTTCTTCGGCCAATCATAAGAGTTTATAGATAGGAAATGTGTTTCCCCATAGTTGAAAGAGTAATAAAGTGATCCAAAGTATTTCTCCCAATACTCAAAACCATCTTGTCCTGTTTGCAGATAACCATCATGGTTACCCGGACACAAGTATATTGGTACTTGGAATTGTTGTAGTATCTTATAACACTTCTTATATTCTCTTGTATATTCCCCTGGGTGTAATTGACCGAATACTAAATCACCTGTTATAACAACGAATTCAGGGTGAAGTAGATTTATCTCCTCAATGCATTTCTTAGCTGCCTTCCAACCAATGGTTTCTCGAATATTTTCCTTTAATCCCCTTGGATCACCGATATGGAAATCTGTTAGGTGAACAAAAGTGAAGTTACCTGTTATCTCATCTTTTACTTCAACTGATCTAGGTGTAGCTCTAGAATATGTTCCATCTATTGTTTCAATAGTGATGGTTAGGTTATATAACTCCTCCGGTATCTCACTTGGTATTCTAACGGTGCATCTCCACTTTCCACTCTCCTTCTTTTCATCTATTACTGGTAAGGTGAATGTATCTGGTATTGGATCATATGCCGTTGAGATCTCAACTGCTATATCCTCATAATCTGGAGCAGCAAAAAAGATATTGAAGGAGTTATTCCTCTCTACGATTACAGGGATCGTTGACCTAGGATAGAATATTATTAAGTTATTATCATTATTTAAATTCCTTGTTTTTTCCTCCTCCCCACCAGAAACCATGTAGGTTTCAGGTGCTATAAGTATTAACCCAAGTAGTATAACGGTTACATATTTACTCCACATATTTATTCTCCCTTTCATCAAAATGGATACAAATTTATTTATATTTTACTAAGATTTTTATCCCTCTAATATGGGTGATCTCCAGTCAAGACCGGGTGTTCTTAAACCAACCTTTGGGATTAAAGGTACTCTACGTTTATGTTGAGTCTTAATCCTCATGTCCTTGATTCTAAGAACCTCTTCAATGGTTGTTCCACTAAACCTGGCTATATCCTCTATCTTCATTTTTCTCTCTAACCCAGCTAGTATTTTATCAAGCTTCTCATACTTCATTTGAATCTCTTCTTCATCCGTTTGTCCCTTGTAGAGTCCAGCAGATGGAGGTTTTGAGATTATACTATTGGGTATCCCTAGGTGTCTAGCTAACTCCCACACTTGTGTCTTGTAGAGGTCACCGAGTGGCATGATATCTACTCCTCCATCTCCATACTTTGTGAAGTAACCTATTAACATCTCAGACTTATTTGATGTACCACATACTAATGTATTAGTCGTATTGGCGTACTCAAATAATAGTATCATCCGAACCCTAGCTTTAATATTGGCTAGAGCCATTTTATCAGGAGGGTAAACACTGTTCTCCTTAATCGATTCAACTATACTACTTATATCTTTGACTTCACATCGAAGATTAAAAATATCAGTAACTTCTTTGTAATCTCTAAAATCTATCTCAGGTGTTGATTCATCCGGTAGGAATAAACAAGTTACTCTATCTCCACCTAATGCTTTTTTACATAAAACCGCTGTAACTGCTGAGTCTACACCACCTGATAATCCTATTACTACACCTCTACATCTAGAATTCTCAACATATGTTTTGATGAACTCTGTTATCACTATAGTAACTTCTTCAGGGTTAATTGATAAATCTATCATATTGAATAACCCAGTAGTTTTAACCCCTAATAAAGAGTTTACTATAAAACCTTCCTGGGGAAATTTGATGGTTTTGCGATTTTCTCGGCTAAACTATTTTAAACTCTTAATCTAAGAATTTCTTGCTGAATAGAAAATGGGGA
>CAZCPZ010000264.1:0-2624 GCA_964499875.1 uncultured Thermoplasmatales archaeon
CAGAGAGTATAGAGTTACTAGGTGGACTAAAAAGGGTTATGGAGTATAGAAACCTCACTTGGCTCCCATCACTAGCAGAGGCAGCCTATATAATAGTACTCAAAGAAGAATTATTGAAGATACATAAAGGATATAGCCTCAGAATTAGGGTTAACTCCACAAACCGTTGGAAACATACTACAAGCAAAAGTGAGGAAATAGAGAAGATCGATGAACATAAAGCTGGAGGTATAGCAGAACTTGCTTATGAGAAAGTAAGGAGAAGATAATGCTAGGGAGGAAGAACCCAAAATATTAGGTTTAGAATGGGATTCTTGATCTACTACCAAGGCTTAGGAAGATAGAATATCCATTGAATAAGAATAAGAGTTTAGAGATCAATGGTAAAAGTATAGAGGAGATTGCAAATAAGATGCGATCCCCTGTGAATAAACCCATAGAGGTATTAGATCAATTAAAAAATCTATTGACATAACCCTCTCCCTTTTATTCTAAAGTTGAAGGTAGAATTTATCAACCAAAACTATATATCAGTATTCGATAACGAATTCCGATAACGGTGTCCGACAATGAATTCGTTGAATAGAAAATTCTTCCTAGGCTTCATAAGGATACACATACTCCACCATGCTTCTAAAGATATGATATATGGTACTGAGATGATAAAAGAACTCCAGCGACATGGATACACAATAAGCCCAGGGACACTATACCCTATTCTACATGAACTAGAGGAGAAGAGGTTACTGAGAAGCGAGGAGAGAAACATCAACGGTAAAATAAGGAGATACTATAGAATCACAGAGGAAGGTAAGAGATTTCTCATAGAAGCCAAGAAGAAAATCATAGAGCTAGTTGAAGAGGTTTTGGAGGAAAAATAGTATGCTTAGAAGCTTCCTCAAAGGTTTATCGATAAACATAATAATACTAGGATTAGTGAGTCTATTCACTGATCTAAGTAGTCAAATGGTTTTCCCACTACTACCCTTATTCCTAACAACGGTGTTGAATGCCAATGCAGCTATAGTAGGATTAGTGGAGGGGGCAGCAGAAGCAACAGCTAGTCTACTAAAAGTATTCTCCGGTTACTGGTCAGATAAGATTAGAAAGAGGAAACCATTTGTGTTATATGGTTACACACTCTCAGCAGCTATGAAACCACTATTCGCGTTCTCTCCTCTATGGGAGATGGTTCTAGGAGTAAGAATAATTGAGAGAGTAGGTAAAGGAATTAGAAACGCTCCTAGAGATGCACTTGTTGCAGAATCCTGCGATGAAGGATTCAGAGGGAAAGCATATGGTTTACAGAGAACAATGGATGGAGTAGGATCAATACTAGGAGCAGTAACGGCGTACCTACTTCTACCAATACACGGTTTTAGAAAAACTTTCCTTATATCCTCTATACCAGCTTTCATAGCAGTTATAATGATACTATTTGTAAGAGAGAGAAAGAAACTGCAAGGAACACATCTTGATAAGAAACTTGATGTAAACTTCCAGAGTCTACCTTTGAAGCTTAAACTCTTCTTAACTATAACAATGGTATTCACAATTGGAAATATGGGTTATGCATTCCTATTGCTGAGGACCCTCAACCTCGGTTTTGAAAATAATATAGCTATCTCATTATACGTCTTATTCTATATCACCTACACTCTCCTATCTACTCCATTTGGAGTGATATCAGATAGAGTTGGTAGAAAACCAGTTTTATTATCCGGATACATCCTATTCTCCATATTATGTTTATCTCTAATAATAGTCTCATCACTCCAAGGGTTAATAGCTATATTCATCTTATATGGAGTATTCTTTGCACTAATAGATGGATCACAGAGAGCATTCGTAGTGGATTTATCACCAGAAGAATTGAAAGGTACAGCTTTAGGAACTTTTCACACAGCCGTTGGTTTAACATCTCTCCCTGGAGGAGTCATAGCAGGGTACCTATGGATGCAGATCTCCCCTACCGCTACTTTCATCTTCGGATTAACTACATCACTATTAGCAGCAACTCTCTTCTCAACCACATATATCATCAAAAGACAAAAAATGTAACAATATAGAAAACCACTCACTTTTTATCCTTTGTTTTGAAACACGTATACCCCACTAGAGAAATCACCGCAAGGTATATATCTCCGCATTTGTTGCATGGAACCATCTAAATACCAGTAGACTCCTAGGAGATAAGAATCATTTAGTTTGACATAGGGAGTTGGTATTTAAATGAGTAGAACAGCTTTATTTCTATGTCACTGTGGAGATAACATCGCTGCTACTGTGGATATCAAGAGATTAAAAGAGGAATTCTCTAGAGATAAGAAACTAGTTGTTAGAGACCACTTATTTCTATGCTCAGAATCAGGTCAACAAATGATAATAGATACATTAGATGAGAATAAAGATGTTGATAGAATAGTTATAGCTAGTTGTTCACCTAAACATCACTGGAACATTTTTAAAGACTGTGTGAAACAACGTTTAAATCCTTATATGTTTGAGATGGCAAACATTAGAGAACACTGCTCATGGGTGCATTCAAATAAAGAGGAAGCTACTAGGAAAGCCCATTCTTTAATAAAAGGTGCTATAAACAAGGTTCAACACCATGAACCCAT
>CAZCPZ010000265.1:0-2587 GCA_964499875.1 uncultured Thermoplasmatales archaeon
GTACACTCTGAGTGGTATATCCTTACTCCAGAAGGTGAACTTATTCCAGCTGAGAGTTTTGATTTCACAGGTTATGAGGATTTAAAGACTTTCTATGAGTATGAGAGTAGCGGTTCTAGAAGAATAGAGGGTGAACCAGCGCATGTTAAGATGATGCAGTCATTGGAGCTCGTTGATTATGAACCTGCTAGTGACTCTGGTAACTTTAGATGGTACCCTAAGGGTAGACTAATCAAGGGTTTACTGGAGATGCATATCAATAGGATTGTTAAGAGTATAGGTGGTATGCCTGTTGAGACACCAATCATGTATGATCTTGAGCACCCTGCTCTCAGTGCTTATGTTAAGAAATTCCCTGCTAGACAGTATATAGTGTCATCTGATAGGAAACAATTCTTCCTTAGATTCGCTGCTTGTTTTGGGCAGTATATGATCATGAATCATATGACTATTTCTTATCGTAACCTACCCCTTAGACTCTATGAACTCACTCATTATAGTTTCCGTAGAGAGCAGAGTGGTGAACTCAGTGGTTTGAAACGCCTTAGATGTTTCACTATGCCTGATCTACATACACTGTGTGCCGATATTAATCAGGCTACTGAGGAGTTTAAGCAACAGTTTAGAACAGCTAAACGTTGGATGCAGGATTTAAACTTGGATTATGAGGTAGCTATTAGGTTTGTTAAAGAGTTTTATGAGAAGAATAAGGAATTAGCTAAGGATCTAGCTAGAGAGGCTGGTAAACCAGTTTTAATTGAGCTATGGGATGAACGATACTTCTATTTTGTAATGAAATTTGAGTTCAATGTCGTTGATTCTATGAGGAAAGCTAGTGCTTTGTCAACTGTTCAAATAGATGTTGAGAATGCAGAGCGTTTCAATATAACCTATGTGGATGAGAATGGTGAGAGAAGGCATCCATATATCTTGCATACTAGTATATCTGGTAGTATTGATCGATGCCTATATGCTTTGTTGGAGAGAGAAGCTATAAAATCTATGCAGGGTAAGAAACCTATGCTTCCTCTCTGGCTTTCACCTACTCAGATTAGGCTTATACCAGTCAATGATGAGTTTATAAGGGATTGCGAGGAGTTTAAAGAAGAGATAGAGAAGTGTGCATCCGGTTGCATTCTAAGGATTGATATTGATGATAGAGAGGGGAGTGTTAGTAGAAAAATTAGGGATGCAGAGAAAGAATGGGTACCAGTTATAATTGTTGTTGGAGAGAAGGAGAGGAAACAAAGAGTTGTTACACCAAGATTTAGAGATCCCTCTACTATGGGTGATAATGAATCTATGAGTATAGAGGAGTTAACAAAAAGGATTATTGATCAGGTTAAGGATTACCCGCAGGATACACTTCCTTTACCAGTGTATCTATCGAGGAGACCGAAGTTTAGATGAAAAAATTGGAGGATTTCTATGATTAAGAGAGAAACAATACAGAAACTTGTTGACTCCTATGATATGGATAATATTACTATAGGTGTACTGGGTGGTCACTCTGGACTAGATGTATGTCATGGCGCTAAGAAGTATGGTTTCCATACTCTCGCTGTCTGTCAGAGGGGTAGAGAGAAGACATATACAAAGTATTATCGTACTAGAGAAGACGGTCGTGGATGTATAGATGAAACCATTGTATTAGATAGGTTTGCTGATATAACTAAGCCTGAGGTACAAGAAGTTCTTAGGGAGAAGAATACGATTTTTGTTCATAGTAGATACTTCTGGGTTTATTTTGATTTCGAGGACATTGAAAAGAATTTTTTGGTACCAATATATGGCTCTAGGGGTATGATTAAGCTTGAGGAGAGGGATGTACCGAAGAATCAGTATTACTTGTTGGAGAAGGCAGGTATAAGGTATCCTAAGATTTTTTCTTCCCCTGAGGAGATTGATAGGCTTGTTCTCGTTAAGGTGAGTGAGGCTATTAGGGGTTATGAGAGAGCATTCTTCTACGCGTCATCCTATGATGATTACAAGCGTAAATCCAAGGAGTTACTAGATAAAGGAGTTATCACCAGGGAGGCTCTTGAGAAAGCTGTTATTGAAGAATACATTGTTGGAGCACCGATTAACTTCAACTATTTCTACTCAGTTATAGACGATGAACTTGAGATTATGGGTACTGATATTCGACGTCAAACGAATCTCGATGGGCTTATTAGACTACCAGCGAATGAGCAGCTAGAGGTGTTGAAATATATTAAGCCTAAGATGATAGAGACTGGTCATATCGCTGCTACTACTAAGGAATCTATTATTGAGAAGATCTTTGAGCTTGGAGAAAAGTTTGTTGCTGTTACTAAGAAGGAGTATCCACCAGGTATCATTGGTCCATTTGCCCTACAGGGAGCAATTGCTGCTGAGAGAGGTAGAGAGGAGATGGTTGTTTTTGATGTCTCTATGCGTATACCTGGTAGTCCCCTCACTCGTTTTACACCACATACAGGTTACTTGTATGGTGAGTCTATAAGTTATGGTGAACGTATAGCTATGGAGATTAAGAAAGCTGTTGAGCAAGATAGGTTAAAGGAGATTGTTACATAGAATAACTTATGTTCTTGTGCAAGGATGA
>CAZCPZ010000266.1:0-2501 GCA_964499875.1 uncultured Thermoplasmatales archaeon
GATTCCTCTAAAATAGTGATATATCTAAATACCCTTAAATCATTTACAGTATGAGGATAAGATGCCCAATACTGTAAAAGCGAAGATATTGTAAAGGCGGGCAAGAAGTATTAACAGATACGTTGAAAAGCAACTATACCTGTGCAAATCATGTAGAAAGAGATTCGTGGAGAGGGATGGTTTTGAAGGAATGAGTTGTCCAAAAGAGATAATCCTGAAAACCTTGCATCTGTATGCAGAGGGTTTATCATTAGCCAAGATAAAAGGTTTCATCTGGCAGCACGAGAAATACTATCTGTATATGATAGCGTTATTCTCTACTGGGTCAAAAAGTATGCCCATTTACTGAAGAATTTTAAAAAGAAATTGAAACCAAAGATAAAGAGTAGAATACACATGGATGAGGTTGTTTTAAAAGGGAAAGGTGAGAAAATTTACGACATAAACGCCGTGATGGAAAGACCGGTTATAACCTCTCTCGTCCCCTAACCGGTTCTCTATCTTTACCGTATTTCAGAAGATTCTTCAAGGAGTTCAAGCAAAAGATATATGATCAGTGTTTGGGAGGTGCAAGAGATACAGGGAAACAGGAAGAGACAAGAGAATTATTTTTGTAAGCGATAAAAAGAGACCACCATAGGAACGTCTTTGACAAATTCTCCTCCAGGAACATGTAAGCTTACCCATGGTATTCCAATAACATGTAGAAATATGGGTTAAAACATAACAACAATCCAATCGAGAGAATATAATGATGATATAAAAACAGGGATACAAGGTGATGCATTGTTTCAAATCAATTTGAATCTGCAGATGCTTTCCTGGATTTAAGGAGAATACTTTATAACTTTGTAAAGAGGGAGATGAGACAAGGGCTATGAGAGCTGGTATAGCCCTTGAACCCAAGGAAAAACGGTTACAAGGTCTAAAAAATTGAGCACTCGGATGAGTTCATTCATTTCGAGAAATATCGGGTAGCAATAAATTTCCTATATGAAAAGTATTTTCAGTGGGTGATTTCTCCATAAACTATTTTTGCTGCTGGTGGCTTCTCCGTGGGTGTATTCGCAGTGGGAACATTCGCTGTTAGTCTATTTGCCATTGGAATATTCTCAATGGGTTTATTTTCCGCAGAGATATTCACCATTGGTTTATTCACCATGGGGTTATTCATCCTAGATAAGTATAGGGAAACACTGAAGAAGTAGGGAGAGTAAGGTTGGAAGAATAAAATGAATACTAAGAAATTCATCTGAAAATAGAGCTAAGATAGAACTGTGCTGTGGAGAAAACTCTTGTTTTCACTTGAATCAACAAAACCTCTTACGGGTATCCACCCAAAGTAGGGTTAAACTAGAGTTGATGAGTTAAAATAGCGATTCCTAGTTTATAGAGGAGAGAAGTTTAAAAGTATAAATCGGTTCCTTGATATAGGATGTTGAATCCAAGTATATTCTTCACAGGGTTTCAAACATTCTTTGTATCTAGACAAGAGGTTTCAACTCCTATTATAGGAGAGTTAATGAGGATAAAAAAAGTTTTATATGAGGAATACTCGATTATAAATCCACTTGTTTTAAGTATTGGTTTCGGTAGCAGAATCATTATAAACTCAGCGTGGAGTGAAGAGGAATTCGTTGAAATAGTTGATTATGATCCTATTAGGAATATTGTTTTAGTGATAGGTAGAAGTGAACCTCATGAGGAGACACCACTCCACTGGATGATTCATCGAGCAAGAGAAGATGTACAAGTCATTATAGAGATACTAAATACTGAGGTATCAGAAACTCTTAAGGAAAAGATACACTCTACAGGTGAAATAAAAAAATATCCACCATTAGACTATATAAAAAAAGTTTTAAAAACACTGGGGAGAAACAACTCTGTGATCATAGAGGGACAAAGTGTTTTATTCACTGGTAATAATGTAAGAGAGATTATGGATAATATAAGAGACAAATTTGGGTGTGAGAAAACATGATGGTTGAAGGAGAAGAGAAAAAAGCTCTCTGGTTCGAAGACGGTAAACTATACATGATTGATCAAAGGAAACTACCATTCAACTATGAGATTTATATTGCAGATAGTGTTGATGATGTAGTATTTGCTATAAAGGATATGGTTGTTAGAGGAGCACCTGCTATAGGTGTCGCTGCAGCATATGGAATGGTTATAGGCTGGGATAAACCCTTAGAAACCGCAGAAGTATTAAGGAGAACACGTCCCACTGCATATGATCTCTTCTATGCTATAGATTATATGCTTGAAGCATACTACAACAAGGAGGATCCTCTAGAGAAAGCCAATGAGTATATGAAGGAGTGTATAGAGAGATGCAGGAGAATCGGTTTACATGGTGAGAAACTTATTGAAGAAGACATGCGAGTATTAACGCATTGTAACGCTGGTGCGCTCGCAACCGTTGATTATGGCACAGCCCTAGCTCCCATGCGGGTTGCTTGGAGAAATGGTAAAAAATTCAAGGTTTATGCAGATGA
>CAZCPZ010000267.1:0-2487 GCA_964499875.1 uncultured Thermoplasmatales archaeon
GATCAATTATTTAGGAATGCAATGGGTTTCGGATGGGATCTAGAGGATTTTGAGGAGAAAGGTTTACTCATTGTTTTGTGTGTTTATCCGGGTGAGAAACTCTTGGAGGAACATTTAAGGGATATACTGAGGATTATCAAGGAGAAGGATGTTAAGCGATGTGTAATAGATTCATTGTCGGCTCTCTCCAACCATTTTGAAAAAGATGTGTTATCAGAGTTCTCTGTTAGATTAAATGGTATCCTTAAAAACTATGGTGTTACCACCTTGCTTACAGCTACTACAGGAGCAGTGATAGGAGCATCAAATCTAGCGGAGGGTAAACTTTCATCTGTTACAGATAACATAGTTATGCTTAGATATGTGGAGATGCAAGGTAAACTAGAATCAGTGATTCATGTACTTAAAGTGAGAGGTAGTGATCATGATAGAGAGTTAAGGCAATATGAGATTACTAGTAGCGGGTTAACTATAGGTGAGTCTCTAACTAATTATGAAGGTGTGATGACAGGTGTATCTAAGAAGATCGCTGAGTTAAAGAAGGAGAGCGAGGAGCTTAAAAAAGCTCTCAGAGAGAAAGAAGAAGCAGAAAAACAACTAAGGGAGAACGAGAAGCGCTTAAGAGTAATCCTTGATAATCTTCAAGCTGGTGTTCTTATAATTGATGCAGAGACTCATGGTATCGTAGAGGTGAATTCTTTTGCATCTAAGATTATAGGTTTACCGAAAGAAGAGATAATAGGTAATATTTGCCACACTTTTGTTTGTTCTGCTCAAGGAGGAAACTGTCCTATAACTGATCTTGGGGAGAACATTGATAACTCTAAGAGGGTACTTCTAACAAAAGATCGCGGTGAGATACCTATTCTTAAAACAGCTAATCTTGTTACTCTCAATGATCATCCATATATAATTGAGAGTTTTGTGGATATAAGCGACTTAGTAGACGCTGAGAATGCTTTGAAGGAGAGTGAGGAGCGTTTTAAACAATTCTCTGAGAGTGCACCAGTATATTGCTACATGGTTGCACCCGATGGAAGAATACTCGATATAAACCAACATGCTTTAGATGCTCTTGGGTATAGGGATAAAGATGAGGTTATAGGGAAAAAGATTATTCCAACGGTTTATCCACCTTCTCAGCATACTAGAGCAAAAGAATTAGTTAAAAAGTGGCTTAGAGAAGGTAAGCTTAGAAATGAGGAGATAGAGATTATATCACATGGTGGAACAAGAACAGTTTTACTCAGCGTTGATGATGTTAGAGATGAAGAGGGAAACCTACTATACTCTATACTTATTCAGAGGGATGTAACTGATCTTAAGGAAGCAGAGGATGCTCTTCATCGATCTAAGAAGGAGATAGAGGATATACTTAATGCTGCAGCAGATGCTATAAGAATTATTGGTAAAGACTTTAAGATTAAACGAATGAATAAGACAATGGAGGAATTAGCAGGTGTATCAATAGATGAAGCAAAAGATTTACACTGCTGGGAGATGTTAAAAGCCGAGGGATTATGTAAAACCAAGGAATGTTCTCTGCTAAAAGCTTTAGAAACAGGTGAAAGATTCAGTAGGGAGGTAACCAGGGTTAGAAGAGATGGAACATTAATTCATACACTTGAAGTAGTTACACCTTGTAGAGATGAACAAGGAGAGATAATAGGTATAATCGAAGATTTTAGAGACATCACAGAGATAAAGAAGACTGAGGATGCATTGAGAGAGAGTGAAGAACGTTTCAGGATGATTTCTCAATTAGCAGGGGATATAGTATGGGAGGTTGATAACAATTGGAGATATACCTTCGTAGCTGGTAAATTAAAGGAGACCCTTGGTTATGAATCCGTGGAACTCCTCGGTAGAGATTTTTTCGATTCAGTTCCAGAAGATGAAATCGAGGTTAGAGAAAGTTTTTTGAAAGCAGCGAGAAACCTTAACCACATTGAGAATTTACAGTACAAGGCTTTAACAAAAAACGGGAGAGAAGTATGGTTATCAACATCTGCCTTACCAATAATATCAGAAGATGGTATACTAATCGGCTATAGAGGTATACACAAGGATATAACTAAACAGAAAGAGATGGAGAAACAAGTCTATGAGTACACATCAAGATTTGAGTGTATCTTCCACAACATGGTTGATCCAGTAGTGATTGTCGATGCAAAAGGGAAAATACTGGAGATAAGCAACACTGTAGAGAAAGTGACTGGTTATAAGAGAGATGAGTTAATTGGAAAAAATTTCCTCATGCTCCCAATTGTAACTCCGAAGAGTAAAATGCTTTTAATGAAGAATCTCATGAAAAGAATGACTGGAGAGGAATTACAACCGTATAAAGTAACTGTAGTAACAAAAGATGGAGAAAGAATACCATATGAAGTAAATGCAGCTAAAATCATATATGAAGGTAAACCGGCGGATATGGTAGCGTTCAGAAGAATTTATACAAGAGATAATCTTCCCAGTGATACCGGAGGG
>CAZCPZ010000268.1:0-2447 GCA_964499875.1 uncultured Thermoplasmatales archaeon
TATATCAAGAATAATAACCTTAGATACCCACAATTTTTAGGTTTTATCTTCCAGAGTTAGTGGTAACTTTTCCTGAATCCTAGTGCTATCTTTTCCTAAATCTTAGTGGTACTATTTCCCAAAATATTAGTGACTACAAATCTTGAAATCCTAATTGCTATATATGCCTTAAAGACATTATCTTATAACATACCTCTTTTTGATACCTAGCATAACTCTAAAAGTTCCTTAGAACCCTATATCATCTCATAGCTGTTAATCTCACTCAATGAGAACAAAAAACTATTTTATTTATAAACCAAACATATACTCCTTTAATTTCAACATCATCAATTTTTTCTAAAAAATTTTTATTTTCTTCTAATAAGCGTGTCTCCTCTTCTCTCTATCTCTCCTCTATCCTCTAGCTTCCTAATCAACATTTTAATGTATTCTCTATCTTCATGGAATTCCTGCAGCAACTCTTCTATGGTGTAATCTCTATTAGACAGTTTATCGAGAATCAGTATAGTAGCAACGTCTTCCTCCGCCAACTCTTCTATCTCCTCCACACCTGGTATAACCACTCCATATTCCTCTTGAAGGTTCCTTAATCTCTGGAGGAGATAAGCAGTCCAAGCTACCTTTGAATGTTTACTCTGCCATCTAATCTCATCTACTATAACCTTGAAATCCAATCCTTGTAGAAATAAGATATGCATATCCTCCAGATCTCTATCTCTCTCTGTTACACCTTTAAACAAGAATACATCTTCTTTTGAAAGCAGTAGGAGTCTAAGATTTTCAAGGTTAAGATGATACTCCATGCTTCTCTGTCTCATATAAGGTGATAAAACCAATCCATGACAAATAGTTCCTACGAAGACATCCCATCTAAATCCATCTTCATTCCCCATAAGGAGCCTTGATCCCATCCCTCTATATATTGGTGAGAAAACCTCGCGGTATCCACATTCCAATAACCCCTTCTTAAGCAGATATAACTCTTTTTCTCCGTCTAAAACCACATCTATATCCTTTGTGGCATCTTTTAATCCAAGTAAACTCATGTTTCCTCCACCAATTAAATATAATTTGAGTTTACCTTCTATCTTATCATCAAGTTCCCTAAGTTTCATGTGGATATATTCTCTTCCAAAACTCATATTTATTACACCAGGTAATCCTTCAGGAGTTCATTATAATCCTCTCTACTAGGGAAATCTTTGAAATCCTGTTTTTCATCAACATATTTTATTATCTTAGAAGCCCTGTTCTCCATCCCATATATCTTAGATACCTTGATTAAATCTCTTGGTTTTGTTTTCTTATATAGGAGACAAGCATAGGCAATACTTGTTTTACTATCAGGGTTAGCTAGAAGGGTGTGTATGATTACTTCTGATGCACTACTTACATCTCTCTTAGAATAGAAATAATAGTTATGAGATGAGATAAATAGTAACCCGAATCTTGTAAATGCAGATGTAGCAGTTAAATGATAATTCTCCTTCTCTATTCTTCTATTGGTTTTCACCAAGAATTCAGGTCCTCTCTCCCATAATAAAACCGCTCCATCATCTACTTTCTTCATCTCCATTCTATTTATGAAACCCTGATACTCTAATACAAACCTCTTTAATATCTCATGCCTAGGATTTATCTTATAACCGTTTCTCCTAACTAGGATTCCATATCTTAGAAAATCCTTTATTGCATTGTATACTGCTTGACGACTAACCCCTATTATCTCCGCTATGAGAGAGATCCTACTATATTCTATTATAGAGAGCATTGAGATTCTCCTATGAGTTAGTATTTTCTCAATAGGTATAGAAGGGTATTCTCGAAGGAAATCAAAGAGTAAAGATGCATGTAGAGTATTTCCAGTTCTCAGATAGATTCTTCTACCTCGTCTCTCTCTAATTATAAACCCTAGATTCTCTAAATTCCTAGTGGCAATAGATACCCTCCCCTTGCTTAAACCTGTTTTCTCTATGACACCTTTTAAGGTATCCCTGTCCTCTAGATTACTTAGAATCCTCAACTCCACTTTACCAAGCATTGTAAAATAAAAAGAAACTTCTTTATATATATGTTTCTCTTTACTTTACAATTTGATTTTTCAGTGGATTCACAATAAAACCATCAACCAATATCCATGGTTTTATCTTAAAAAAACCTTGTGTCATCACATTCAAAATAGCCCCCTTTTTCCCATATCTTAGTGGTAATAAATCCCATATCCTAGTGGTATACTCCTAGTAAAAACACTACTCCACCATTACCATGGAAATCCTCCTAAGCAACCCTCGTTCTACACACCAAGTAACCCTACTGAAAACGAGACGTTAATCTCAACTTCACTATTATTAGTCTCATCCCAGGTTTTGTAGTATTATAAAACTGTTTTTCCCAAATCTTAGTGTTAAAAAATCCCAAATTTTAGTTACGGTGAATTCTAAAAC
>CAZCPZ010000269.1:0-2411 GCA_964499875.1 uncultured Thermoplasmatales archaeon
CCTTATTGTTTCCTCCATCTCACCCATCCTCTATATTAATAGAATGCATTAAACTTATAGTTTTCCATTCCTTTTGATTCTACACATTTATATGAGTATTTTCTTATTCCCTCTCTTTAAGTGTTAACATGGAAAATAATCATCATAGAACATTAATACTAGTTTCTCTAGCATGGCTTCTAATATTTGTAGGTAGAATGACTCCTTCAATTCTACTTGTTGATATAATGGATGAACTAGATATGAGTAATGTTGAAGCAGGACTCGCATTATCTGGTATATGGGTTTTCTATGGTCTCCTTCAGTTTCCCAGTGGTATACTAGCAGATATGATTGGGAGAAAAAAAATCATAGTTTCATCTTTACTGAGTTTTAGTGTAGCCTCTATTTTGATAGGTTTAGCAAATTCTTCTATAACAGTAGGAATCACGTTTTGTATACTAGGTTTAGCATCTGGTTTACTACCCTCTGCCAGTTTCACTTTGATAGCTGAGTTATTTGGCCCTAGGAAGGGGAGAGCTCTGGGAATCCAATCCTCAATTGGTAGTATATCTGGTTTTATACCACTGGTTCTTCCTATAGTAGCTTTCTCAGTTAGCTGGAGAATAATCTTTTTTGTATGGGGTTTCCTTGGTTTAATACTTGCTTATGTTATATTTATGTTTGGAGATGAGAGTCTTCATAAACCTAAAAAAGTTTCTTATACAACCAGGTGTAGAGAAGGTATTAAATCACTTACTAATAGAGAAGTTTTCTTCATGTTTATGGTGAATATAGCTATTAGCCTGGTATGGATGGGATTTTTATCCTGGTTTCCATCCTATATTCAGAGAGAGAAAGGGTTAGGAGCAGAGTATGCTGGTTTGTTATTCTCAATAGTATTATCCGGTGGTTTACTTATCAAACCTTTAATTGGCTATTTATCTGATAGAATAGATAGATTACTAATACTAATGGTTCTAATATTTATATCTGCTATATCCGTATTTCTACTTCCGCTGGTTTATTCTATTCCAATGTTAATCATTATATCGTTACTGTTCGCTCAAACAGCTTCTTTTTACCCAGTTAGGACATCTTATTTAATGGATATATGGCCTTCATCAACAGCAGCTGCTAATCTAGGAGTTTTTCGCTCATTAATAGTCTTGACAGGTAGCCCTATTTCAACGATTATGGGCTGGGCTAGAGAAACCTATGGTTTTGATTCAGTTTTATATGTTTCTTCTCTATTCTTGTTTATAACAGGATTAACAATGCTTTGGAGGATGCTATCTAGTCAATGATATGAACACCTAGATCCTTAGCTGTTTCAAGAATTCTTTGTATCTCATCCTTAGTTGGATACCTGTTGATATCGCCGTACTTATATGCTTCATACTCTGGTCTAAACTGATCCATGATATTAACTGGTGTTCCCCTAAGGTTTCTAGATAACCATTTAATTACTGGTATGGAGCAACAATCTATGTGATTTGGCATAACAAGATGCCTTACTAGGACGTCTGTCTGTTCATATGCTAAGAGATGGTTCCTCTCAACTATTTTGAGATAATTCTCTACTTTTGAGAGTCTAAAAGCACAATCGTCGTTACCATATTTGAAATCTGTTAAATATAGATCTATGATTCCATTTAGGAGCTTCATTGTTTCTATAGAGCAATACATGTTGGAGTTCCATATTTGAGGTAAATGAGCATTGCAATTAGATAAAACCTCTAATATATATGGTAGATTAGGAGTTGGGTCACCACCAACCCAGTTCACGTTTTTAGCTCCCTCTGATTCTCTTTTTTCTATCATTCTTGCTAATATCTCAGGTTCAATGTATAAACCTACCTTGTATTGGCTTATATCCCAGTTTTGACAAAAAACACAATGGAATGTACAACCAGAAAAGAAGACTGTATACGAAGGTACAAGAACCCTTTCTTCTCCAAGATGAAGGAATTCAGAGGCTACTCTAGGTTTTTGAACTTTGCAGAATCCTTCTTTTTGAGTCCTATCGATTCTACATCTTCGTTCACAGAGGTGACAGTTTCTGATTAACCGATTAGCTATTGTTCTTTTTAAATCAAGGAGAGACGGTGTCTGAGGATAATCAAGAGGTGAGAATTGATTTAGAGATTCATCGTGTTTTTCCCATAAATCCTCTAAATCCTCTTTTTCATTAAAGGAAACAGGTATATGTTTACATAAAATATAGTTCGGTAGTCTCTCTCCATTTAATATAGATGTATATGTCGGTAAGAGACTATAGGTTTCCATATCCCTCTGGGTTTTTTATATGATGACATCATGTTTTTAATAGTTTATTCTCAATGAAATAGTTGTAAAAAGAGGGGAGAAGGAGGGGAGGGAGGTCGAGAGAATGGGAGCCGCATTGAATGGGAGGGAGGTGGTGGGATGCA
>CAZCPZ010000270.1:0-2403 GCA_964499875.1 uncultured Thermoplasmatales archaeon
CAATGCTAGGGTTTCTAGTATAAAGTTTTTAATACATCGACCATAGAGTTTCGAGAAGAATCGAAAGGTTTCTCTACATGTCTCATCTAGGTTTCTATACTTAGATATCAGTGGTGCCTTTTCTTCTACCGCATCTATCTCCCTAGTGTAAACAGTTTCTGGTATACCCTTGGTTTCTCGGATAAAGGAGTATATATATCCTAGTCCTCGTCCCGATAATAGTTCCTCATAGCATATATACTTGGTTGTTTTAATTCTATTCCTTATGAATTCTATGAGTTGTAGTTCCTCCTCGTTTTGAACTGGAAAGTCACTGTGTCCACCTTCACTTGAATGAGGAATATACAACTCTTTATCCTCATCATATAGTAGTATTGTTTTCCCTAATCCAGTACCCGCTCCAATCACTGCTTTCACTGGATACCTATCTTTGTTTCTCCCAGGTTTAACTTCTAGAGTATCTTTTTCCTCTAATAGGTTAACTCCGTATCCTATTACTTGGAAGTCATTTAACAAGACAATCTTTGATAAACCTGTGGAATTAAGGATTCTATCTACTTCTATATTCCATGGTACATGAGTCAACTCTGCTCTCCCATCACGTATTATTCCTGCTGCTCCAACACCTGCTTTCTCAATATAGATACCATGCTTCCCCTCAGCATATCCTATGGTTTCTTGGATAGCTGAAATAAGTGAGGATAACTCCTTGGTTTTAAAACTAGTTGAGAAGAGTAAACAAGGTTTCCTATCTTGGATACCAGTTACACCTAGGTTTAGATATGTTCCACCAACATCTACACCTAAAATATACTCATCGAAGTCTTTTATCTTAGAAGACTCTACTCTATACTCTACCTGCAAACTCATTCTCCCCTCTATAGGAGTGGTTGTGTTCTAAGCCACTGGAAATCACTAGTATAAAGTGCTCGCATATCTGTTAACCCAAACTTTAGCATCGCTAGTCTCTCTAATCCCAGTCCCCATGCTAATACCGGGTTTTTAACTCCTACTGGTTCCGTCACCTCGGGTCTAAATATCCCGCTTCCACCTAGTTCCATCCACTGGTTATTCCAGTATACATCTATCTCCATACTAGGCTCTGTATATGGGAAATACCCAGGTCTACACCTAATCTTCTCAAACCCCATTCTCCGGTAAAACTCTTTGAGTACTCCTATTAGTTGTTGAAAGTTAGCGTTTTCTTCATGTATAATACCTTCTATCTGGTAGAATTCTGGTAGATGTGTGCTATCAATATTCTCTTTTCTAAAGACTTTACCTATTGAGAATACCTTTGCAGGTGGATATGGATTATGATATAGGTATCTAATAGTGTTAACTGTTGTATGAGTCCTCAGTAGAGCTCTTCTACCCTCCTCTCTTGAAAACTTGTACCCCCAACCAGTTGATCCCGTTTCACCACCATCCTCATGTATCCTAGCTACAACTTCTAACAATTTCTCATCTTCTATTGGTAACTCAGATGGTGTTTTACAATATAATGTATCCTGCATCTCCCTGGCAGGATGATCCTGTGGTATGAATAGTACATCCATATTCCAGAAGCAGGATTCAACATAGTTACCCTCTATCTCCTCAAAACCCATCTCCAGAAAAATTCTTCTTATCTCCTCTATCAACTCTACTAGTGGATGAGGTTTACCACCATATATAGAGGGGGCAAAAGCATGTATATCATATGGTCTAAGAGGTTTCTTCTTCCACTCCTCATTTCTAATAACATTATCAGTTATCTGAGAAATCTCTTCTATGATCTCTAAACCCAGTGATAACACTTCTCTACCTAGATCTGTTAACTCTACCTCACTAGAGAAAACTTGTTTCTCCTTAACCACATTCTTCCTAGAGAGAAGATTTCTTATCTTTTCTCGCTCCAATGTAGAATCTGGGTGTTCCTTAAGGTATCTTAGAATCTCTTCTTCCTCTGTCTCTTCTTCTGCTGCTTTTCTCCCCTCCTCTGTGATCTCAACCATTGTTTTACCATCTTCCTTCTTCAAGTTAGCCCAGTTTTTCCTTTTAAGCCAACCTATAGCTATAGGTATCTCACTACTCTTTAATACTCCCTTGAGATCATCTAGAGATGCTCTACCATTACTCTCAACTAGGAAGGATACTACTCTCTTCTCAGGTAAACCTTTCTCAACAAACTCTTCACCTTCTGAACCTAGGGAGTAGACGTTAGTTACATGTTCTCTTACATCCACTAGTTTTTTTGATTGAAGCCAGGATAGAGCATTCATCACTTCTACTTCTTTTGTAAACTCACCGTTGGAGAAGATATCCTCTGGAGAAGCTCTCCCACCTAGTTTATCTAATGCAAGAAGCACTTTCTTCTCATTATTTGATAACTCCTTAACTACTCTACCAGGATCCATCGCT
>CAZCPZ010000271.1:0-2377 GCA_964499875.1 uncultured Thermoplasmatales archaeon
CAAGTTTCTTCTTCTCAATATCCTTCATTATCTCAGATAAATCAGTATTTATCCTATAGAGATGACGAGGTCTACCTTTTGTTTTACCCCTGTAAATCCTCTCCGTTACCCACTTACGTTTCAATAACTCCCTCATCGCTATACTAACTTGAGGTTGCCTAAGATCTGTACCCTGCTCAATGTCAGCACTATAGCACTCCCTAACATGCGAGAGATACATTAGAGTCTTCGCTAGATTCTTCGGCATACCAAGTTTAGCAAGTAATTGAGCAGCTCTTTTATCCTCCTTAGTTAACTTGAATCTCTTACTCATACTCCCCAGTCCCTTTAACCCAACCTTTATTATTTCAAGTAATATATAGTATAATACAAATATATAAAGGTTTCTCTTATAAATAGAATTCAAGACGTATATTTAAAACATATATTTGATACAAAACCAATATTCAAACCGTTGAAAAGAAACAAAAAAGTCAAATAAATTTAATTAGTACCTTTTAAGAAAGCCTTGTAAGCTAGATAAGATGCATAGATATCAACTTTACTAGTGACCTCAAAAGGTGAATGCATATTCAATACAGGTGGACCAAGATCAATAACAGACATCCCAAGCCTAGAAAAGTATTTACCAACCGTTCCTCCACCACCGTAGTCAACTTTACCAAGCTCACCAGTCTGCCATGGAATATTATGTTCATTCAACATCCTCCTTATCTCCGCTACATACTCCGCAGGGGCATCATTCGCACTATACTTACCACCATGACCAGTATACTTAGCCATAGCAACACCTTTACCAAGACGAGCAGCATTCTTCAACTCAAAAACCTCTGTATAATTAGGGGTAACAGCAGCATCAACATCAGCAGATATAGCTTTAGAATTCAACATTACTTCATCGATATCCACTGTTGAATCAATATATCTAATGATTGATCTAATAAACGCTGTAGTCTGCGCAGAAGTATTACCCTCACTCCCTATCTCCTCTTTATCTACAAATAAAGCTATAGCAGTATAGAGAGGTTTATCAACACTCAATATAGCTCGCAGCGAGGTATATACACATGCTCTATCATCCTGACCATAAGCGCCGATAAGTGACCTATCAAAACCCATATCCCTAGGCTTATAAGCAGGAACAGCTTCAAGTTCAGCGGAGATGAAATCCTCCTCTACCAAACCATAATCCATGTAAAGCTTCTCTAGAATAGCTGTTTTTATCCTATCCTTCGAATTCTCACTCTCCCTCGAAGCGGGTTTACTTCCAACAAGGATGTCCAAGGTTTCCCCTTTAATAGCGTCCTCTAACTTCTTAGAATCCTGAACCTCATAAGATAGATGAGGTAATATATCTGGAACAGAGAAAACAGGATCACCAGCATCCTCCCCTAATCTAAAAAGGATCTTCTCTCCATCCTGCTTAACGACAACTCCATGTATAGATAAAGGTATAGTAAGCCAGTGAAAATTCTTTATACCACCATAATAGTGTGTCTCAAACAGGGCTAGGCCACTATCAGAATCTTCAAACAAGGGAATCTGTTTAAGATCCAGCCTTGGTGAATCCACATGAGACACAACTAATCTAACTCCATCAGAGAGAGGTTTCTCCCCTGGTACCACGACAGCAGCACTAGAATGTTTATTCAAAAAAACCTTATAACCTACACTCTTTACTTCTTCTTGAATCCTTAAAATAGCTTCTCTCTCTGTCTTCACCTCGCTAAGAAAAGACTTATATCCCTCACAGAAATCAAAAACCTTCGATACATCCTCAGATAAAACCTCCCACCCGTTCTTCCTCTCATACAAATACTTATTCTTCTCAACCATTCTACACTACCACCTCTAAAAATGTAGAGATAAATGTAAAGAGGGGTAAAGGATTCACCTTCGAATAACCACAATCAAGGCTACTATACCAATAATTATAATTATAGCCATTATAGCTATAAACAGTAGTAACCCAGAGTTTCCCTTAGCTTTAGACTCGCCATCTTCCTTAGCATCACCACTCTCACCACCTGTACCAGAGCTACCTCCACTAGTTATCTCAACAGAAGCTGTTGCTGTAGCAATATTACCCGCTGAGTCTTTAACTGTGAGTGTCACAGTATAGTTACCAGGGTATTGATATACATGCGTCGGATTTTCTCCACTACCTTTACTTCCATCATCGAAATCCCATTCATACGTATACGGCTCCTTTGTAAAACCTAGGGGATCAATATATGAACCACTGAATTGTATCTCCTCTCCAACTTTACCACTATACGGTCCACCTGCATCAGCGACAAACATAGAGCTATCTGGTGCTATATCCATATACATTCTCATATCTAGCAGGGAGTGTATTTCGAAGGCGTAGCTGTAC
>CAZCPZ010000272.1:0-2373 GCA_964499875.1 uncultured Thermoplasmatales archaeon
TTATGGAGATAGCATATATATATGTTATCAACAAAGCGGATCACCCAGGAGTAGAGCAAACTGTAGCAGAGGTTCAAAGCCTAGTTGAGCTTTCATCTAGAGATAGAAAGATACCTATAGTAGAGACTATTGCTAAAACCGGAGAGGGTATACCCAGGCTTGTTGAGGAGATTACTCTACATCAATGTTACCTTAGAGAAGGTGATAAACTAGTGGAGAAGAGAAAAATTAGATACGAAGCAGAGCTTGTAGAGATTATAAGGAATAAACTACTTGATATGATCTATGATGAGAATGTTGTTAGACATAGAGTTGATACTGTTGTAGATAGAATACTAAGTAAGGAGACTGATCCATATACTGCTGCAGAGGAGATACTGGGTTCAATACTAAAATAAAAAGAAAAGAAAGGGTTTTCTTAAGATACTTCAGGGATCTTAGTCTCCCCTCATCTCCCTTTAAACACTGGTTTTCTCTTCTCAAGGAATGCCTTCATACCTTCTTTTTGATCCTCTGTGGAGAAACCATTTGCAAAAACTGTTATCTCGAAGTTACAAGCAGATTCTAAATCCATATTTAATCCTTTGTTGACTAGTGTTTTAATGAACATTGTTTGAACTGGAGATTTAGAAGCTATCTTCTCAGCTATAACCTTGGTTTCCTCTCTTAGTTTCTCAGGGTCAACAACCTTATTCACTAGTCCTATACGCTCTGCTTCCTCAGCAGATATATTATCACCTATGATTAGAAGCTCCTTTGCCTTGAGTCTACCTACTATACGTGGTAGATTCTGTGTACCACCGAAACCAGGGCATATACCAAGGTTTATCTCAGGTTGACCAAGGATTGCTTTACTTGAAGCAATCACTAGATCACAGTTCATAACGAGTTCACATCCCCCTCCTAGGGCGTAGCCGTTAACCATCGCTATGTATGGTATCCTAGAGTTTCTTATAGCTTTGAAGACACTGTGTCCTAGTTCAGCGAATTCCTTAGCCTCCAGTGTAGTCATATCCTGCATCTCCTTGATATCTGCTCCTGCTATGAATGCTTTACCTGCTCCTGTTATAACTGCTACTCTAACATCCTCTTCTCTCTCTAGTTTTTCTACAACCCCTCTCAATTCTAGGAGGGTTTCCTTGTTTAATGCATTAACTGGTGGTCTATCAATTGTAATCCAAGCTATATGATTCTCTTTCTCAACCTTGATTACACCCATGATATCTTACTCCTTATAAGTGTAGAATCCTCTACCTGTCTTCCTACCAAGATACCCTGCTTGAACCATCTTCTTAAGTAGGGGACATGGTCGATACTTTGAGTCATTGAATCCCTCATATAGTACATTCATAATGTTTAACACTACATCTAGTCCTATTAAGTCTGCTAGTTCCAAGGGACCCATTGGGTGATTCATACCTAGTTTCATCACAGCATCTATACTCTCAGGTGTACCAATTCCTTCTTGTAAACAGAAGATTGCTTCATTGATCATCGGCATAAGTAGTCTATTTGATACAAAACCTGGGCTATCGTTTACTTCTATAGGTGTTTTACCCATCCTCTCCGCTATACCCTTGATTATCTTAGCTGTTTCATCAGATGTTTTTAAACCCCTTATAACCTCAACGAGTTTCATAAGAGGCACTGGGTTCATGAAATGCATACCAATGAATCTTTCTCCTCTATTTGTAGCAGAAGCTAGATCCGTTATTGGTATCGTAGAGGTGTTAGAGGCAAATATTGCTTCTTTTTTACAGATCTCATCTAGTTCTTTGAATAAATCTTTTTTAACCTTTACATCTTCGAACACTGCTTCTATAACTAAGTCAACATCTTTAACATCCTCTAGACTTGTTGTACCCTTTATCCTAGATAGTATCTTCTTCTTCTCATCCTCCTTTAGTTTTCCTTTCTCTATACTCTTACTTAGAAACTTATCTATTCTCTCTAAACCCTTATCCACTAACTCCTTCTTGATATCTCTCAGTATAACATTATAACCTGCTTGGGCAGCTACTAGGGCTATTCCATGTCCCATCTGCCCTGCACCAATAACACCTATATTTTTAACCTCCATATTTGTCACCCCCAAAAGTTTTCTTTTATCTCTCAACTATCATTGTAACAGCGTTTCCTCCACCAAGACAGATAGTTGCAAGGCCACGGTGTTTCTTATAACGTTTCATAGCATATAATAGGGTAACTAGTATCCTAGCTCCACTGGCACCAATTGGATGCCCCAGTGCTACTGCTCCACCATGTACATTAAACTTCTCTTTGGGTATATTGAATTCTCTCATCAACGCCACTGATGCTGATGAAAACGCTTCATTATGCTCCACTAAATCAATATCATCGATACTAAGTTTC
>CAZCPZ010000273.1:0-2343 GCA_964499875.1 uncultured Thermoplasmatales archaeon
AACGGTAAGGTAGTCACTGGGGAGTTAGAGATGGTTTTCACTGGTGAGAAGGCTGATGCCATCTGTGATACTATAGCTAGGTATATAAAGGATTTATTACCAGAACACTATATGTATCTAGGTAGAGAACTTGTGAAAGCTGAGTTTTGTCTCAGAGAGGGTAGGAAGTATATTCAAGGTGGCTGTTAGGATATAGTTGTTTCATCTGTTACATGTAGTTCTCTACCATACCTATGTTGATAAACACTTATATTCTCCATGGAGATATAATCCCCTGGTTTATGTTTCTGCATATTCTTAACTTGTTCACCCCACACTATAACCCTGTTAATGCCATTAGATGTTTGAATCTTTATTGTTGTAACAAAATCATATTCACCACTCTCATTTAAGTAGACATGTGTTGGTTTAACTTCTCTTAGGAAACCTTTTATATTTATTGGTTGTAACGTTTTAACATCTATTTTCTCAACACTACTCCATTTACCTAGGTGAAACTCTAGTTGATTACCATCTTGTTTAACATACCCGTTTATAAACCTATATACTTCTTTGAATTGATACTCTAATTCCTCCTCCCTATCCCTTTTCCATACTATAACTGGTATAACCCCTGTATCATCTAGTGTCTCTAAAACTGTTTTCCTATCATCATCTATTATAGATAGTATTCTACCTATTAGTGTACCTGTTATACTTGGATGTAAATCCTCTATCCTTAATATACTATGTGTGTTTCTACCTAACTCATCTACTACTAGTAATGCCAATACTTCTTCATCTAGTAGATCATCGAAACTATTCTTATACTCCTTGATTTTTAATTGGAAATCCTCTATTGTCAATAAATCCTCTACTAGTTTATACCATCTACTTAGCTTCCTCAAACCTTGGAACCTCCCTCTCTATATATATCAGTTATCTTCTCCAGTAAAAACTTTTTTATCTCATCTGGTTTAGTAGACTCAATTCCAAAGTATTCTGAGAAACGAGGTGTTAGTGTGAGTAACTCTGTTGAACCATGCTTCTTGGAGTGAACTAGTTTCATCTCAACGAGTTTATCTACATGTTCATATATCTTTGGCCCAAGCATACGTCTTAGATTGGATTGTTTAACTGGTTGATGTAAAGCTATTAAGGATAATGTTTTGAGTATCTCCTCATTGATCTCTGGTTTCATCACAGATGGTATAATGTATTCTTGTTTAAGCTGCATAACATATTTCTTACCGGCTTTAACTATCTCCATAACTTTATCCTCGTCTCTTGAGTACTCCTCCATAAGTTGCTTTAGTATCCTCCTGATATCCCTTGGTTTCAAACCAGTTGCCTCTTCTATATCCTTCACTGTAACTGGTTTACTAGTTGAGAATAATATGGATTCTATCAATTGTTTCTCATGACTCATCTCCACACCCCTCTCCACTAAGTTTTTTAGGTGTAACCAAGGGGTTTAACATATATTTTACCATATGGAAATCTTCTCTGATAGAGTTTTATCTTATTATCATATGCTAGGAAGAGGAGTGATAGAATTGTTTTGATAACCTCCTCCTTATCTCTGGTGTTGCATAGATCCTGCAGCGTGAGTAGTGTCTTCCTACTATCTTTAATCTTATTCCATGTATCCTCTACATCCTCCTCTAGGTGGTCATCATGAGTGGATCCGATCATTCTTCTATGAGACTCTATAAGCATCTTCTCTTTATTCTTCCTTCTCTCCTCCTCTATCCTTTGATGCAACTCTGCTTCTCTCCTAGCTTCCTCGAAGGCTTCTAGTAACTCTATAAGTGTTACTCTCCTAGTTGTCTCTCTTCTAACAGGTTCCCCTATAGGTGGATCAGGTATTGTCAGTAGTAGGTTTACATATGAGTATGGGTCATCGCTACTAAGCCACATCTCTGTTTGAAATGAATCTCCCCCTCTACTTGTCTCCTCAACCTCTCTCTGATGCTCCTTGATTAATTCCACTAAGTTATTACTCTGTAAACGTAGTATCCTCCAAGCCATTAGTATTATCCGTCCAGCTGCAACTAGATCAATATCTTCCTCCTGTGCTCTCTTCAAGTATAAGGTGGAGAATCTAACGAGATCAATATCCCATGGATCTAGGTGATTCTGCATCACTAATTCAAATACTAATGCTATGGATCTATCCACAGGGTTATCTATATTAATGTATCCTCCTTGAGAGGTTTCTCTGAGTATAGAGATATAGGTATCTAGGTTCCTCTCCTCATCAACTAAGGATTTATGGATTAACAGGTATTGTATTATATCGTTATCCACTAGTTTTGAGTTATCATCCACTTATCATCTCACCTTTAACTCCTATTATTATTG
>CAZCPZ010000274.1:0-2340 GCA_964499875.1 uncultured Thermoplasmatales archaeon
AAGTTTTGGAAGGAGAATTCAAATAGGAATCTACCAAATTCTAAGCTTTTTATTCTATGTCGCTCAACAAAATCTTTGTAGAATATCTCTTCTGAGTATTGTCTGAGTATTCTATCTTTCTCTTTACTTAGCGCTACTTCTGGGAATCCACCATATGATATGTATTCTCTTAATGTTTTGAGTAGATTACCCCTCTCTTCGAAGAGGTGAGTATTAACCTCTATGTTCCTTGTTTTTATGAATTCTCTAAAACGAAAGGGGAGTAGTATATAGTTTAGTGTTCTCCCTCTTAGCTGAGTAGAGATTTCTTTGGGTAGTAGTTTGGAGGAGGAACCTGTTACAAAGATTTTGTATCCCCTATCATATAGGGATCTTACTAGTGTTTGCCATTCATTTATTACTTGAATCTCATCTAGTAGTAGTGTCTCTGGTTTGTATTGTATCTCTGAGAAGATTTTGATTATGTCAAAGGTTTCCTCTGGTTTTAGGTTTCTGAAAGCGATGTCTTCAAAGTTGATGTAACATCCTGCATTGATTCTTTCTAGTAGGTAGTAGAAGAACCATGTTTTCCCTGCTCTTCTTGGACCAGTGATTGTGATTATTTTATCTGTTTCAGCTAATTCAAGTTCTCGTTCTATACCTTTGAATCTTCTCTCTCTGGAGAAGAAATCCTCCACCAAGGCTTTGTTTATCATTGATATCTAAATCATAGAATTATTGATAAATTTTTCTATCGTTACGATAGCAATTTTTAGAATAAGTTTGCTGGGGAATCTTCGGGAGATACTATGGAGAGGCGATCAAAAAGCTATATCCATTCTTATTCTAAAAACAAAGATTTATTTAAAAAATTCGTTGTTTATAATCACAAATATCTCTTAGTCTAACAACCATTTCCATAATGGTATACATTTAATCTCTCTACCATCTACAACTAGTTTATCCTCATAATCCCATGTGATGATCTCTAAATCCTTACAACCGAGTTGCTCACTTGCCTTAACTAAGGAATTGATTTCTCTATTGTTAATCTCATCTCTATCGGAGGCATAGGTTACCTGTATAAGTTTCCTTACATCAACTCCTTCTTTAACTACGAAATCAACTTCTCTCTGCTGATAATCCTTCCAATAATATATTTCTAGGTTATCCTTGAAGTTGTAGCTTTTTCTCCTGGATAACTCTATGAAAACCAAGTTTTCCATTAATCGACCTTTGTTTTCACTTATTTTAAATGAGAATAAATCTATTAAACCAGTATCAATACAGTATATCTTCTTTGGTGCAAGGATTTGTTCTTTTAATTTAGGTGAGAATCTCTCAACTATTTGTATTAGATATGCATTGGATAAATAGTTTGTATAGTTACTCACTGTGTGATCATCTTTTAGTTGTATTATGTTTTTTAGTTTCCTGAAGGATATTTCTTTTGAGTAGTTGGTTAGCAAATATTTAGATAATTCTTTGAGAGCTTGCTCTTTCCTAATATTGTATCTCTTGATTATATCCTTCTCTACTATATCAGTGTATATTGTGTGGAGTATCCTTCTTCCAAATTTGTATGTCTCCGGGAATCCACCTTTGATGAGGTATTCTTCTAATTCCCTTTTTATTTCAGCTTTTTTTCTTGTAGAGTAAAACCAGTTATCCTCAAGATCTATGTTTCTCATGGTGAGGTGTTCTCTAAAGTTAAATGGGTATAGTTCAAAATCTATGTGTCTCCCTGTTAGAGATGTTGCTAATTCACCTGATAACAGCTGCGAGTTACTACCTGTTATTATAATCCTTTTTGTTGTCCTCAATCTACTAGTGAATCTCTCCCATCCAGGTATATGTTGGATTTCATCTAGGATTATGTATTTTATATCACCGTATAGCTCATAGAATGCTTGTAGTGTTTTTTCAAAGTCTTTTACATTAAATCCTAGTAATCTCTCATCAAAGAAGTTTATATACCCATATTTCTCTTCCATAAGTAGTAACCATGATAGAAGTGATTTACCGCTCCTCCTTACTCCTAGTATAGCAAGTATATTTGGGTGTGATAGGAATCTCTTGATATGTTTCTTATCTATGTCCCTATCTATGATTCTCTCCTGTTTAAATATCTCAGTGGTTTCTTCACGTTGAGTTTCTATTACATACTTTAACTCTTCTACATCCACGTGTAACAAAACCACAAAGATTTATTTAAGATTTGTTGTTTATAACCACAAATATTATCTAATACTGTTTAGTCTAATAACCATTTCCATAATGGTATACATTTAATCTCTCTATCATTGATCATTATCTTATCCTCATAATCCCAAGTTATAATCTTTAAGTCCTTACAACCAA
>CAZCPZ010000275.1:0-2326 GCA_964499875.1 uncultured Thermoplasmatales archaeon
ATAGATATAGGTGATCCAAATTGTGAGGTTATACCTGATGAGGTGTATTGTGTCACTACAAATACCCAGATAGATATCCTAGTTGATGAGCAAGGATGTTGTGGTGTGCTGGTGAATGCTTCTTATCGCATCAACAATGGACCATGGATACCCATACAAATTAATGATGGTAGTAGTGCTTCCACTTCTATAACCTTTGATGGGGAATGTAACCATACCCTCGAAGTGTATGCTGAAGACTGTCTAGGTAATAGTGACAGTAAGACTATGCTATTCCACGTAGATGATAGTAGTCCATCAATCAACATAGATATAGGTGATCCAAATTGTGAGGTTATACCTGATGAGGTGTATTGTGTCAACTTTAGCACTCCGATAAATCTATCTGTATTGGAGCAGGGTTGTTGTGGTATTCTAGTGAATGCATCATATAGAGTTACAAATGTGGATACTGGTGTTTCAACAGGTTGGATTCCAGTGGATATACAAGATAGTGAAGCTTTCTTAGAATATCATTTCAGTGAGGAGTGTAACCATACCATCGAGCTTTATGCTGAGGATTGTCTTGGTAACAGTAATACTACTGTGATATTATTCCATGTTGATGATTCTCCTCCGGTAACTATGTTAGAAAAAGATGAACCTTATTATATTGATGATAGAGGACTTTGGATTACATCTGATACAATGTTGTATCTAAATGCAACAGATTATCCAAGCTGTGCATGTGGCGTAAATAGTACCTGGTATAAGATTGATAATACTTCTTGGGATTTATATCGTGGTAGAATATCTATACTAGATGAGGGAGAACATACACTATACTATTATAGCGTGGATAACCTGGGTAATAGTGAGGTTATAAAGAATCAAACAATATATGTTGATGACACACCACCAACAACTATCGTCAGCGTTACATATGACAAATATGGGAACATTCGCTGTGTTAATCTAACTGCTGATGACAATGGTGGTGTTGATCACTGCACTGTTTATTGGGCTACTAGAGACCCATTTGGTCGTTTAATCTGGCATTCACAACCGGGTTCTGTTACATTCAAGGATGGTGCAGCGAAAGAAGTCGCAATGTTCTACTCAGTTGATGCACTAGGTAACCAGGAACCTGTTAGGAGAGCTGATTGGATTAGACCAGTTTACTAAATTTATATACCTCTCTTCTCTTATTTTTTTAGTAGGTACATCATTTTATCTGGGCAGGATCAGATAGGAGATTCTAAATTTGTTATTTAGAAAATTTTATATTTAATTTTTCTATAAATTTTATGAGGTAAAAGAGGATGTTCTCTCCTGGTTTACTCTAGGTGAGGTGTCGTAGAGGGAGAAGTATAGATATCTGAGTGTTTAAAGAGGTTTCAGAGTAGTACTCCATTAAGATTTGAGGGGAGGAGATAGAGGATTTTTCCTTTGAGAGGAGGCAGATATAAGATAAGATGGAAGTTGATTGAAAGAGGAATATTTTTTAGGCATAATATGTCCGTTTATTTGGGTTAGTGTCACACCAAATTTGTTGACTAAGAATGCTGAAGTTGATATTGATGATGGGTCTAGTATCCTGACTTTGCTAATTCTAACATTTTGGCAAAGCACCCATAGTATAATTTGCCATTTTGATGTTTTTATTGCATTCTACCCATCTCAAGGCTTTTATCTTCATAATGTCGTATGAAATCACCAAAAATAGCTAGAATCTTGGGTGTAACATTACTCAAAACATGGAATATAAAACCATTTGGAGGATAAACAACAGTCATTGACAAATTTATCAAAGATTTTTTGAGTAACTTCACGTTCCTTGACAGGAGAAGAATTGCTTAAAATCAGTGTCAAATTAAATTAGAAAAATTTGCTAGGAAACAGATGAAAATATCCATATAATACACCATTTACTCCAATGCCCGGATTCGGATGTAACTCAATTCCTTTCCTTTAACGCTCTTATAAACTTCTCAGCCTTATTCCTCTTCTTGTATAAATCTCAATACTTTCTCTGGTTCGGCATCCAGAGAATACTCAAGTATGAAGAAAACCCTCTATACCTGTGATACAAGGATTGCTCGTATCAACAATTGTTCTTTGCAAAAAACAGGTATGAGCTCTACCCATCCCTTTTATCACAGAGTACCCCTTTTTCCTTCTCCTAAGTATCTTGTTACCCTACCTTCTTCTCTCTTTCAAATCTCCTCTCCTTAACCTTCAGTTGATCCATATACAACTCAGGAGAAAAGAAGATGTAGAGTACCACCCCCTTCTCCGTCTTCTTTACACAATAATAATTGTCTATCATTCATTTCAAGGATATCAA
>CAZCPZ010000276.1:0-2325 GCA_964499875.1 uncultured Thermoplasmatales archaeon
CGGTTCCACCAGCGTATAATCTTTGTGAATACGAGTTAACACCAGAGGAGAAACTAGATTTCAAGATGAGAAATTGGAGGTATGATGAGAATCTAACAAAACAGTATGTGGAGAGTATAGGAGACTGGTCACCTATTGATCCTATACCAGTAACTTTTAGAATATATGTTAATAATAGTGGGATTAAAGTCTATGGTCTCCCCAATGTCTCTCCAACATATGCAGAGTATGTACTCATAAAAGAAGGATTCCTGGATGATGAGGGGAACATGGTGTTCTACTCGCAACAGGATTTAATAGATGAAGTATTGAAACAACTAGAGGAGAAAGGAGAATAGAGAACTATTTCCTCCTTGATAGGAGTTAACTCTCCTCTTCTTCCTCCTTCTTCCTGATACCTAGGAGGATTAATACCAGTATGACTAGTATAGTTAATAGAATAGGTAGGATTAACCTTGGTGTAGGCTGAGTTTCATGTGGGTAACTAGTTGCTCCAAAAGGCATGTGTCCATCTATAGATAAACTTGGATCATACTTGAGTGGAGCTACTTCTTTGATATCCCAGTGGTTAGCGTCACTATACCTAGTACTGGGAACCCATATCCTTAGAGCTGGGTCACCATAGAATACAACATTCTCGTTGAGATCCCACCACCACTGATCTACTAGGTACTCAACTCCAACCATACTCATACCATGCTCATAGGCTTCACCAATAGTGTAACCCAAAGCTAGATCCCTTGGTATAGATTGAATCCATAAACTAGAATACCAGGAGGTACTCCATGGATCAACGATTTGATACACTGAGCCATGTCTTATAAAAGCTAGGTGTAGATAAGTATTGGAGATCAAACAAGAAGCAGCGGTGATGCCACAGGAATGCATATTACCTAGGGCATCATCGAATTCTAAACCATTACATTTCCTTAGAACACTCTCACCACCAGGTAGTGGATCAATCACTACGCCATCATGATAAGACCTAAAGACTCTACCTATAAATGGTAGTAAACTGAGTCCATGAGACTCCCTTACATGTAAATCTACTCCTAGTGTATCAGCTAACATAGGTATTGGAATCTGTGGGTTGAAAACGGCTACATCAGGATTCTCTGTGCAACCCCTATCAGGTAAAAGTAGATTAAAAGGTATGGCAAGTAACCTAAGTGGTAATAGAAGTATACTAGGTATATGCAAACCCTTCTCCTCCAATAACTCTGGTAGATACTCTAGGAATTCAACCCAGTTTCTAGGTGAAAGCAGTATACGCTCATAACCTCTCCATGGGTTAGGTTCATATACATAGGGGCTATCGGGATTCCACATACCTAGGGTACCTGATTCAAGGTTTCCACCATGGATAACCTCAAGCCACATGATAACGCCTTTATTTAGATTATTAATGGTAGCGGAGAAGTTTGTTGAGAAAACATTACTATAACCAGCTCTACTAGCATATATGGGTGTAACCTCTGTTGTATCGATATCAGGATAATATGCACCGTTCTTATCAGTGACACCCTCATCTATGGGATATGGTGATGGGGTTTCATAGGGTATTATACCATTTGCACAAGCATAGACTCCACCCCAGTGTTTACTGGCAACTTTATTGAAATCTTTTAGAAAAACATTATAGGTGTGTAGAACAGGGTACTTGAATCTCTCCTTCTCAGATGGTTTAATGATAACAAGATCCGTACCCCTTGGATGCAATAGTTTCCCAATATATGGTTTAATTATACTCTTGCTACCATTAACTAGTTCTACACCATAATCAGAGAGAGCAGGATTCTCAAATATTAGAGCTGGATAAAAAATGGTTCTAGATATCCAATAAGCTGTATCAACTGGTGAACCACAGAATCTACCACTAATAACTCTACCAACAAAGGTTCTATCCCAAGTTGGACCAACCTCGAATTGATCACAAACGGTTATCATAGTTTCTAAACTCTCTTTATCCCTAGGTAGATTATACCCCAGGTTCTCTAGGAATTCCATGACTCTTCTACCAGTTAAAAGCATATTAGCCACGGATGGAAGAATCGGTCTAAAAGGTAGATGACAGGTATCTAACCAGAATTTTTGATGCCAAACAATAGCTTGAGAAAGCA
This sequence comes from uncultured Thermoplasmatales archaeon, assembly GCA_964499875.1. GTDB lineage: Archaea > Thermoplasmatota > E2 > DHVEG-1 > DHVEG-1 > B44-G15. The sequence continues at coordinate 2,121 of CAZCPZ010000276.1, forward strand.
CCGGGTGGTTATCAAGTATTATAGCTGGTGCACCATGGTGAGCAGCAAGATAAGCTGCTGGTCCAATAAACAAGGCACCTTTATACTCACCAGCTGGCTTAAGCTCAGCTACATACCAATAAGTCCAAGGATCAATAGTAGTGAAGATAACATCGTTTCTACCAGTACATTCCCTAATCTCATCATATATACTCTTATAATCCTT
>CAZCPZ010000277.1:0-2317 GCA_964499875.1 uncultured Thermoplasmatales archaeon
ATGAAATAGAAAGCATCTTAGAAGATAGAATTAAATAGAAAAAGATTGAAAAATACGAGGTATTCATTTAAAATCGCTCGATTAAACGGGAAACATGAAATTTTTACTAGATAGAGATACATTGGACAACTAACATATCTTCCCATACTAAATTATTACTAGATACAATCAGGATAAAAGATGGAAAACAGAGAAGAGTATATAAAACCTCTCCTAGAGACAAGATAAAAAACATAGATGGAAAACAAATAATAAAAAAACAAGTAATAAGATAGAAACAAAAACCTCACCTCACTGTAACCCACTATTACCCACTATTATCCCGAATCCTAGTGGAAGCAACTCCCAAATCTTAGTGCTCATTTTTCCCATATCCTAGAGGTATCTTTTCCTAAATCTTAGTGATAGTAAATCCCATACCCCAGTGGTATACCCCTAGTAAACACTATTCTACCATTACCATGGAAATCCTCCTAAGCAACCCTCGTTCTATACATCTAGCAAACCCTATAAAAACAAGGTAACACCCTTTCCTAAAAACCTATCTAGTTCTATCCCGGATTCTGTGGCGATATAAAACTATTTTTCCCAAATCTTGTGTTAAAAATTTTCCCATACCCTAGTGATGACGTTTCCCGAATCTTAGTGGTAATTTCCTCTATAACGTTGGTGGCGTTCTAGGGTGACATTCTTATGGTATTCCCTCTGGCACCATTGTTTCTTGGAATCACCCTTGGTGATACCAGTGTGACTTTATCTAGAAAAACTCTTGCTAATACCTATTCTATCCCAATTCCTATGAAATATTTTTTCTATTAAAAAATAAAAATTGTGTGAGGATGAAAGAGAAAGACCTATGTCTTCGCTAGCATACTCCATATCAAAGGTGGTATCAACCTGAATAATAGCTTACATATGAAACCATGGCTTGTTTTACTAATTGGCATTGCTACTGGTAATGGATCGCTCCACTCACTATCATAACCATGTACATCCACTGCTTTAACCCTAACATTATATGTTCCCTTCTCATACCAAATATGAGAAGCATTAACTGTTACCCCTGGGTCAACCCAATCTGTCCAAGTAAATGTTCCATCACCCCAATCAAACAGTATCTCCATAGAATCTCCATCTGGATCACTAAAAGTGGATGTATAATAGGAGACTTTCCCCTACAACACCCACTGTTGGACCAACAGGTTTACTAGGTGGCAGAGGAGGGTTATTCAAGTAATTAGGTTTCTCCTGATCAATCTCTTTATTTATTTTAAAAGCATTTATCCCAAGTGCTATGAGTAGTATACATATAAGTAAACCAATTATCTTCTCCTGCATCAATTAAACCCTCCTAATATTATCCCCCCTTTGCAAAATAGTACCAGTAAATCAATATATAAGTTTTTTCCTAAAATAATGAATTGTTTTTGAAACAAAAGTTATAATTAAAAGCCGTATTGTCTCTCTCATCAAAAGCTACTCCAAGAGAAAACCTATCCATTGAGTTCATCAATAGAAATCATTACCTTACCCCCTAAATCCCTCACTTTCTCTCAATCTACAAAGACTCCAACCCTAATTACTCTCCATTATTCCATTTATCTCCACTATTGTCCCTGGTGTCTAATAATTTCTTAGAATCTTAGTGGTATCAAAAAACCTCATACTCTAGTGATCCAAGCGTTATCCACTTATATCCCCTAAACCTCGGGTAATTACCCTCTCTTGCTTTATTCTTAAAATCATCTCCTCCTATTGGAGCAACAGAGCCTTCCCCATAAACAGTTGAACTAAGAATATAGGAACCCCCAAAGACATCTTTAGTCTAAAACCATGTTTAAGCTAACTGCAATATAGATCGGTTAAAGCGTGTTATATATCTCCATCTACCAATACTACGCAAATGTACTAAGACTCCGCAAGAGTGTTACGAAACTAAATACAAACCGAGATTTAGAGCATTTTAATGTTTATAATTTTGTTTATCTTCTTAACATCATAACATTAGCAGTAACTTTTGATGGGAAAACCCTTGGGATTAACAGATATCTAATCCAGCTACTCCCCTCATATATTACTCGTATACCAACACATATCACTACCGCAGTTATACCCACTAGGAGCACCCCTATATCAGCAATACCATACAGATTAGGGTTGTACCCCATAATTCCAATACCAAGCCTTTGATTTGACAAAGGCCAGAAGAATGCATAACCTGGATTAAAAACAAGAGCATCCTCGAATAGATGAGCTCCAAATCCAATAGATGCAAATATAAAAGAATCTATAAATTTGATACCAATAGGGTGCAATA
>CAZCPZ010000278.1:0-2287 GCA_964499875.1 uncultured Thermoplasmatales archaeon
TCCTAATAGCTTTGGGTTCATGTGCCACCATTGGTGGTGTAAACAAAATTCGGAACCTCTGGAGTAAGGAAGAAGCTTTGAAGAGAGTATATGGTGATGTAGAAACCAAGGATAACGAGTTTCTACAAGTTAGAGAAGTGAAAACTGTAGATGAAGTTGTGAAGGTAGACTACTATATACCTGGTTGCCCTATTGATGGAGAAGAGTTTAAACAAGTTATAACCGCACTCGTCATGGGGAAGAAACCAGAGATACCTTCATATCCCGTATGTGTAACCTGTAAGAAGAAAGAGAATATCTGCCTTTTTGAACTAGGGGAATTCTGCCTAGGACCAATTACTAGAGATGGATGTGGAGCAATATGCCCATCCAATGGTAGACCCTGTGATGGATGCCGAGGAATCATAAATCAACCAGAAACCGAGTGTGTTAATGAGTTACTCAAGAAATATGGACTCACATATGAGGAGTTGAAGAATCGATGGACTATCTATAATGCATCTCTACCAATCCAGGGGGAGAAGAAATGAAACCAACTTTCTCTATAGGTATACAACATGTTACAAGAGTAGAGGGACATGGAAACATAGTACTAGATGTTAAAAAAGGAAGAGTTGAAAAAGTAGAGTGGCAGATAAGTGAGGCACCACGTTTCTTCGAAATGATGCTAAAGAATAGATGCTACAAGGAGTTACAACCAATATCATCTAGAATCTGCGGTATATGCTCCATAGGTCACTCCATAGCATCACTAAAAGCAACAGAAGAAGCACTTGGAGTAGAGGTTACAGAACAAACTATTCTACTGAGGAAACTAGCACTCCATGGAGAGAATATCCAAAGCCATATACTGCATCTAGGATACCTTGTACTACCAGATCTACTAGGAATGGGAAGTGTATTCCCACTAGCCAATTCTAAACATAAAAAAGAGTTACTCAGAGTTGTATCACTACATAGGTTTGCAAATGAATTCTCAGAGCTTATATGTGGTAGAACAACACATCCTATACGCCTAGTAGTAGGGGGATTCACAGCTATACCAAAGAAGAAACAACTAGAATTACTTAAAAATAAACTATTAGAGCAACTAGAGAACACCCAGAAGATCGCTGAATTCATACATAAACATATAGATAGAATCCCTTGTTTTGAGAGAGAAACAGAATATATTGCACTTACAACACCAGATGAATACGCATTTTATGATGGAGTTATAACCTCAACAGATACAGGATCTCTACAAGATCCATATAAATATAGGGAATATCTACAAGAATACTTTGTACCATACTCCACTGCTCTCCACTCAAAGCATAATCGTGAATCATATATGGTTGGAGCCCTTGCTAGACTCAACCTCAACCATAAACAGCTACATGAAACTGCCGGGGAAACAATAGAGTTATTCAAACTTAAACCCCCTATATATAATCCTTTTATGAATAATATAGCGCAGCTAATAGAGATCATCCATAGCATAGAAGACTCAATGGAACTAGTAGATAAACTACTAGACATGGGTTTAAAAGAAGAGAAAAAAGTTGAGATTACTAGAAAAAGTGGACATGGAGTTGGAATCGTGGAAGTACCAAGAGGATTACTAGTACATGAGTATAAGATAGAGAATGAGCGATGCACCTATGCAAACTGTGTGATTCCAACTAATCAGAATCATGCCAATATACAGAGGGATCTAGAAGAATTCGCACCCATGATACTGGATAAACCAAAGAGAGAGATAGAATTATTACTAGAGATGCTAGTTAGAGCCTATGATCCATGTATATCTTGTAGCACGCATTATCTAAACATTGTATTTAAGGAGTCATGAAAACCGCTGTGATTGGTATAGGAAACCCTCTACGGAGAGACGATGGAATAGGGATAATACTAGTAGAGAAACTTAGAGAAGAGAAACTACCTAACATAGATTGTATAGATGCTGGATCAGGAGGAGTACAACTACTACCCTTCTTATCCAGATATAAGAGGATTATATTAGTGGATGCAGTTAATTTCAACGCTGAACCAGGAAACACAAAGGTTTTCACTCTTCAAGAAATAGATGGTAACCATGGTAACCCTTTCTCTGTTCACATGTTAGATACAATACAAATCATAAAACTCTATCAAGAACTCTATGAGAGAAAACTAGAGGTTACAGTTTTTGGTATACAACCAAGTGATATAACCTATGGAACAAACCTCTCACCTATACTAGAGGATAAACTCTTTGAGATAAAAGAAAAACTCATAGAGTTAATATAGAATCAACTATGCAATA
>CAZCPZ010000279.1:0-2264 GCA_964499875.1 uncultured Thermoplasmatales archaeon
CTAGGAATACTACTCACTTTTATAGTGATGATGGAGTATACATTGTGACACTAAAAGTAGAGGATAACTCTGGATTAACGAATACCACTATGAGAGCAATAAACGTATCTAATACTCCACCAGTAGCTGTAGATGATACTATACATATGATAGTGAATACCTCTATTGAGATAAATATTACAGCTAATGATTATGACCGTGATGGTAAGATAAATAAGAGTAGCATCAGTATAGTGGATAACCCCTCTCATGGAGAAGTAATTGTTAACTTAACAACTGGTATAGTAACCTATACACCAGAAATTGGTTTCATGGGTAGAGATTACTTCAACTATACTATTAGAGACGACGATGAAGCAACATCTAATATCGCAAAGGTAACCATAATAGTTTCATCCAATAATACCCCTCCTAAATGCTCCTTCTCTTATACTCCACCTAATCCAACTACTAGAGACACCATATACTTCCATGATGAATCAACAGATGACAAAGGAATAATATCTTGGAAATGGGATTTCGGTGATGGTAACACCTCAAAGGATAGAAACCCAGCTCATAGATACATTCTACCTGGTACATACAAGGTTACTCTAACTGTAATAGATACAGATGGATTAAACGATACAGCATATAAAGAGATTAATGTTCGAGAATGGATTCCACCAAATGTATCAGTGGTGATAGACTATCCAAGGGAGAATGAGGAAGTAAATGGAGTAATAGAGGTGAGAGGTAGAGTTATCTCCCGTGTATCTATTCAAAGAGTCGAGGTGAGAATAGACTCTGGTATATGGAGGACAGCTACTGGTGTAGAAAACTGGAGTTACACCTGGGACACCAGGGAGGTTGAGGATGGTTTACATACCATATATGCTAGAGCCTACGTAGAAGATTTCTACTCAGATACCGTGGAGGTTAGAGTAATAGTTAAGAATAATATCCCGGAGGAGAATCAACCACCCATAGTGGAGATAAGTTACCCGTTACCTGGTAGCACAGTTTCTGGAATAACACGTATCATTGGAACCTCCCATGATTCAGATGGGGCTATTCAGAGAGTGGAGATAAAAATCGATAACAACTCCTGGGAGAGAGTAGAAGGTACTAGAACATGGGAATACATATGGAACACTACTCTAGTAGAAGACGGGGAGCATAGAATATATGCTAGAAGTTATGATGGAGATAAATACTCAAATATAGCTACTCTGACAATTACTGTATCAAATAATGTTCCAATAGAAGCTGAGGAAGAGGTTAAAGAGAAAAGCAATCTTCTATCCATATATACATTCTATATAATATTAATTCTCGCCATAATAGCTGCTATAATACCAATAATCTATATAATTAAAACCTAAAAATATAAAATAGAGAGAGTTAGAGAAGATAAAGGGTTTTATGGTATTATTAGATCCAGTAGCCACATTATGATTTTACCGATTGTTGTCGCTATGGATCCAACCACGGAGAATAAGAGCTGTATAATCTTAACGAGTAGTAACCCAACTGCTGTACAGATAGTTGCCAGTATAGTACTGATTATAGCTATGAGGATGAAGAGCAATGCAAGGATACAGTTAGGTAATGGGTTATCCTTTGGTGAAATCTTTCCTCTTAGTTCTTTTGTAATAGACTTGGCATCCATACCAGAGTATTTCTCCACTAGCTTATCTACATCTAATCCCTTTAGTTTCTCCATTATGTATGCCTTGTTGAATTCAACAGCCGAATGATACTCCACAGCTGGAACCGCTGGAACTACTAGCATAACGAAGCTTACAACTAAACTACCTAGTATAATACTTCTCCTCATTTTTTCCCCCTTTTACGGATTCTCTTAACATCAATATACATTCTCAATATATAAAACTTTCATTTAAAATAAAAACTTGTATTCAGATTAAAAAATATCTAATTCTTTAGTTCACTGCACCAAATAATTTTAGGGGTTAGCATCTCCCACGTTTCCGAATATCTTATTCTGGTGATGATTCTTTAAACCGTAACACATTTATAATGATCATCATATATAATTATGCCCCTCAGGAGGAGAACTATGAAAGTAGGACACTATTCAATTATTATAGTTACATTGATGATTATTATAGCTTACACACCGGTTTCTCTAAGTAGTTATCTAAAACCATCATATAGAAACCTAGATATACCAAGCTCTTTTGATCTACGGGAACACAATGGAGTTACATCTGTGAAGATGCAACGGGGAGGCACTTGCTGGGCACATGCAACAATGGCTT
>CAZCPZ010000280.1:0-2226 GCA_964499875.1 uncultured Thermoplasmatales archaeon
ATATTCCATATACGAGATTTTAACGTTTCATCAACTCTAAACTAGTGGGGTGCCTGTATAAAAATACTACGAGGAAGAGAAAAACAAGTATCCTACCCTCTAATTACGCAGTGTTATTGGAGAGTCTATTCCTATTAAAGAGAAACATCAACAGATTAAACTTGGATATAGAGGATTGGGCTTCCTAATGTTTTGTTGGATTACCTAATAGTTTTGCTATGGATTACCTAATAGTTTTGCTATTAGACAAGCTATTAAAATGTCTATTAAGATTATTGTGCCACCTATAATTTTTCCGGTAACATCTCAATATCTTTCCTCTATGTTATCATCAATATATGCAGCAATAAAACCAATTACAAACCCCTCTATAATGCGTATTAATTCTATAGTCAAATCACCGGGTGATAGAATCTTTATTAGAACCTCTCCGATAACTATAAAGATAGTTGGAATCACGATTCCCCCTATCACCAATAATATGGTTAATAAATCTAAAACCGACTTATTCAGGATATGTACATGGTGGATTTGCTCCAACAAGTTTTTCATGTGGAAGAATCTTAGATTACTCTGAGTTTGAGCAACAATATTTTCTTCAATGGTTTCCTCAATGAGGTTGTATTGAAGAGCACTAATATTAGGTACCATCAATAGTAGGAGAGCAACAAATAGACTACTAAACAGGAGTTTTCTCATTTTAACCCCCTTCTTCCATTTAGTAGAAAATGAAATGGAATATATTAAATTTTCGAAATAATTTCTATTTCTCAAAAAAACCAGGATATACATAGGGAGATGTTGTCTCAAAGAGAAACATTAGGGTTTCTGTTTCCCTTGAGAAATATTGAAATCAGGTATTTAGTGGAAATCTTTTAATAACCATTCTCCTTCCCCACTCACAAGGATGAGGATAGCGGCTTTACTTAGAGATAGATGTAAACCAAAGAACTGCTCCATGGAATGCATAAAATTCTGTCCTAGAGTGCGAGCTGGAGATGAAACCATCACCATTGGAGAGGATGGTAAACCAGTTATAGCTGAGAATCTCTGCGTGGGCTGCGGTATATGCGTACATAAATGCCCTTTTGAGGCTATAAAGATAATTGGACTTGCAGAAGCACTTGATAGTGATCTTATTCATCAATTCAATAAGAATGGTTTCAGGTTATTTAGACTACCCACACTTAGAGAAGGAGTATGCGTTGGAATACTTGGACCAAATGGTATAGGTAAAACCACTGCTATTAAGATACTATCTGGGCAGCTGATACCGAATCTAGGGGAATATGATAGAGAAGGTGACTGGGAGAGAGTGTTAGAGTATTTCTCAGGTACAGAACTATATGATCATTTCAAGAAAATAGCAGATGGAGAAGTTAAAAGCGTGGTTAAACCACAATATGTGGATAAACTACCAAGGGTGATGAAAGGTAGAGTAAGAGATATACTAGAGAGAGTTGACACATCTAATAGATTCGATGAAGTAGTAGCAGAGTTAGGATTAGAAGAAGTCTTAGATAAGGATATATCAACAGGTGGAATATCAGGAGGGGAACTCCAGTTAACTGCTATAGCTGCTGCTCTACTAAAAGATGTTGATATATACTTCTTTGATGAACCATCCTCCTACCTAGATATACATCAAAGACTCAAGGTTGCTAAGATTATAAAGAAACTATCGGAGAAGAAGAAAGTCATGGTTATTGAACATGATTTAGCGGTGCTAGACTTCCTATGTGACACTGTGCATCTAGTGTATGGTGACGAGGGAGCATACGGAGTTGTAACTAAGGCTAGAACTGTGAGACACGCAATAAACACATATCTCTCAGGATATCTAAAGGAAGAGAATATTAGATTTGGAGAGAAGATAGAATTCTTTGAGCATCCACCTAAACCCAAGCAGGATCTTGAGATACTAATCACCTATGGTAGACTAGTTAAGAGGTATGACTCTTTCACCCTAGAAGTTAAAAATGGAGTACTAAGGAAGGGAGAGATTATAGGAGTAGTTGGACCGAATGCAACTGGTAAAACCACTTTTGTTAAAATACTAGCAGGGGTTATAGAACCAACGGAGGGGAAAGTAGAGCATAACATAAAAGTTAGCTATAAGCCTCAATACATTTCTCCAACATATGAGGGAACAGTTAAATCATTCCTTGAATGGAAGGCACAACCACTCTTTACATCTCCTTTCTACCAAGCTGAGATACTTAAACC
>CAZCPZ010000281.1:0-2201 GCA_964499875.1 uncultured Thermoplasmatales archaeon
TATACCCTCTCTAACTACTTTAACAGCATCTTTTTCTTCCTTGTTACCATAGAATACTGCTTCTACTTGCTCAGCTATCTGTTTTAGTTGATCATAAGCAGCTGGTCTATGTACATCCCCTGCTAGTAAAGCTGGTCTCAACCCTTTCTTCTTAAAATATATAGCTAGTTTACCACAAGTTGTTGTTTTACCTTGCCCATATAGTCCAACCATCATTATAATTTGTTTCTTAACAGGTAGCTCCCTTGTCTCCCCGAGGAGTTTAACTAATTCCTCATATACTATTCTTATAACATGTTCTCTATTACTCATACCAGCTGGTGGTTTCTCCTCAAGTGCTCTCTTCTCTATCTTCTTTGATAAATCAAGCACTAGCTTAACATTTACATCTGCTTGCAACAATGCCCTCTGTATGTCTCTAACTATTTCTTTTATCAATCTACTATCAACAGTTACCGCACTAGCTATTTTACGTAATGTTCCTCTTAATGACTCCCCTAGGTCTTCTAACACCATAAGTTATCGTGAGATTAAACATTTTTAGATATATAAATATCTTGAGTATCAATATTCAGAAAGTTTTTAGAATAGAGTATGAATTTAGAGGCTCTGGGGATCCAATTCTAAAGAACGAGGGATCCAATGATACATCTCAGTGAGAAGAAAATTAGGGAACTTGAACTCCTAGCTGTTAAGATTAGGAAGCATATAATTGAGATGCTGTATCGTGCAGCATCTGGTCACCCAGGTGGTTCTCTATCAGCTGTTGATGCATTAGTTGCATTATATTTTGCCCACATGCATCATAACCCGAAGAATCCTAAGGATCCGGATAGAGACCGGTTTATCCTCAGTAAAGGTCATGCTGCACCAGCTCTCTATGCTGTTTTAGCAGAAGCAGGATACTTCCCGGTGGAGGAATTATATCATCTAAGAGAGATCAACCATATGCTCCAGGGGCATCCCGTTAGCTTATATACACCCGGTGTAGAAGCCTCTACTGGTTCCCTGGGTCATGGTTTATCCTTTGGTGTAGGAGTAGCTCTAGCTGGTAAGTTAGATAAAAAAGATTATCGTGTTTATGTTATGCTTGGTGATGGAGAAACTGATGAAGGTCAAGTCTGGGAAGCAGCTGCTGCTGCTTCTCACTATAGACTTGATAACCTAATTGGTTTAATTGATAGAAATTATCTCCAGATTGATGGACATACTGAGGAGGTTCTCAAACTTGAATCCGTTAGAGAGCGATGGGCTGCTTTTGGTTGGCATGTTATCGAGGTTGATGGTCATGATATAGCTGAGATACTCAGAGCTCTTGAGGAAGCTGATCAAAGGGAGAATATGCCGACTATGATTATACTGAATACTATTAAGGGTAAAGGGGTATCATTTATGGAGAATAATGTTGATTTTCATGGTGTTCCACCCAATGAGATGGAACGTAACCTCGCACTTGAAGAATTAGATATGCTTCAAAGGAAACTGGAGGCAGTGGTGTGACAAAGAAAGTTATGCGTAACCCTAGGAATGCTTATGGTGAAACACTTGTCAGATTAGGTGAAAAATACCCTCATCTTGTAGTACTTGATGCTGATCTCTCTAAGTCCACTAAAACAATTTTGTTTGCAAAGAAGTACCCTGAGCGTTTCTTTGAGATGGGGATTGCAGAGGCTAATATGATCTCAGCAGCTGCTGGTCTCGCTTCATGTGGTAAACTACCTTTTGTTAGTACATTCGCAGTCTTCGCTACCGGTAGAGTCTATGATCAAATCCGTATGGACCTAGCTTATTCTCAAGCTAATGTTAAAATCTTTGCTACTCATGGTGGTATAAGTGTTGGTAAAGATGGTGCTAGTCATCAGATGATTGAGGATTTAGCTTTGATGAGGGTGCTACCAAATATGACTGTTCTCGCTCCAAGTGATGCTACGCAAACTGAGAAGATTGTTGAACTCATGGCTGAACATGTTGGTCCAATGTATGCTAGGGTTGGTAGAGCAGATGCACCAGTTATATATGATAGAAGTTATATTGAAACCCTTGAGATTGGCCGAGGAATGATAGTGGAGGATGGAGAGGACGCTACTATTATTGCTTGTGGAACAATGGTTGACCCAGCGTTAGATGCCTATAAAATCTTATCAAAAGAAGGTTTCAAGGTTAGAGTTATTGATATGCACACCATTAAACCATTGGATGAG
>CAZCPZ010000282.1:0-2182 GCA_964499875.1 uncultured Thermoplasmatales archaeon
AGGTATAGAGGGTTTTCTTCATACTTGAGTGTTCTCTGGATGCTGAACCAGAGAACGTATTGAGGTTATACAGGGGAGAGGGGTAAAGCTTGAGGAGTTTATAAGATCTTTAAAGAGAAGGAATTGAGTTGCATCCAAACCCGGGGCATTGGAGTAAATGATGTTATATTATAGAGATATCTTTCATCTGCCTCTTAGCAAATTTTTCTAATTTAATTTGACACTGATTTTAAGCAATTCTTCTCCTGTCAAGGAACGTGAAGTTACTCAAAAAATCTTTGATAAATTTGTCAATGACTGTTGTTTATCCTCCAAATGGTTTTATATTCCATGTTTTGAGTAATGTTACACCCAAGATTCTAGCTATTTTTGGTGATTTCATACGACATTGTGAGGATAAAAGCCTTTAGTTTGAGTGGTGGAATGCAATTAGAAAACATCAAATGGCAAATTATACTATGGGTGCTTTACCAAATATAAAATTGGCAAAGTCAGGTTAAAAAGAGAGATTTATGTATAGTTTTCTATTGATCAAACCATCGGATTCCTCACCCTAAGAAGAACTTGTTTTCTTTAGATAAACACGTGATTACTCCGACGACTCAGTGGGAAGAGCCAAATGTTTTAAAGGTGGGATACTATATATGAGGTATCATTAATAGAGGAATAATATAGAGGAGAGAGTTATTCTATCTCTATAATTCCTATTTTAATGAGTATCACTATTAGCAGGATTATTACTGCTGCTATAATTACTACTATTGCTATCGGCCATAAAAATCCTTTCTCCCCATGTCCAATAGTAGCTATTTCTGCTGAATAAGGTTCAAAACTACCTGTAGTAGGATTATAGAGGTGATCCCATTCTCCATCTCCATCAGTGTCAACATAATAGGAACCATTGTCTAGTTTTTGTAACCCTGTTTCTATATGAGAAGTCTTATTATAATAGGTGTCTATCTCTCCATCATTATTTGTATCAACAAGGTTTTCATCTTCATCAATAGCTATAGTATCATCTGCATTCTTTGGATCAGAACCAAGTTGTTCTTCAACTGCATCTGGGAGACCATCATTATCATCATCAGGATCACCAGTATAGTTTCCATCAGCTGATGGATCATCTGGTATACCATCATCATCGGTATCTATTGGATAATCATTGGGATCAGACTTGTTGGTACCATAGGATTCTTCCATCGCATCAGGATAACCATCGTTATCCGAGTCTTCTTCGCCACCAGAGGGCTGCTCAGATATAGTTACAGTAGTGGTGTCAGTATCACTACTTGTTCCATCACTAACTGTTAGTGTAACATTATATGTTCCAGTTGAATGATAAATATGTGTTGGTGTTACACCACTGCCAGTAGTTCCATCGCCGAAATCCCAAGTATATGTAAGCTCATCATTATCAGGATCACTACTACCACTACCATCAAAACTTATTGTTTCACCAACATAACCGCTATAGGGGCCATCTGCATCAGCAGTAGGTGGATTATTAGTTGGTGGGGCACCTCCAGCACCGCTTCCACCGCCACCACTACTAGGTGCAGATTCTGTTGTAAAGTGGAAAGAGTAGTTGCTAATCATGACGTTACCATAACTATCAGTTGCATTCCAACCTATAGTAATAGTATATGTTGTAGAATAACTAAGACTTGAAGATGGATCAATAGTAAGTGTCCTATTATTATTTGACCAACTATAACTACTACTTGGTGAGAAGGTAATGTTACCTTCTACAGAGGTTTGATTCATTGGTTTATTAAATGTTATAATAATATTGGTTGTTATTGATACTCCAGTTGAGCCATTAGATGGACTGGTTGATGTAACAGCTGGTGAGATAACCAGTGGATGAGTATCATTATTGTTACCAGTTGAAATTGTGTAATTAGTATCACCGAGACCATCGTGATCAGTATCACTACCAAGATAATCACTATAATAATTACCACCAAGGTAAGGACCACCAACAATATTCATACCCACAGTTTTAGAAATATTCCAAATATTATTACCAGCATCATAAGCATTATGAGTATTATTGAAATAATTATTATATATCAAGCTACCATTAGAGTTGATATTAATATTAACCCCATAATCATTACCCTCCAGAATATTACAACAGAGAGTATTATTATCAGCATCAGATAAATAGATACCATCGTTA
>CAZCPZ010000283.1:0-2171 GCA_964499875.1 uncultured Thermoplasmatales archaeon
GGTGACCCTGGGCAGCTTACATTCCTATACATTATAATCTTCCCAATTGTACCTATGATACATGCTGCTTTTGCCTATGTTATTAGATCAATGACTATGGGGGTGTAATAGTTGATAGAGGTGCCTCAACCTAGTAGACTCCAAAAGTTGTTGATAACTGGTGATCTACCAAGATTAGTGGTTTATATTTGTACTGCCGCTTCTGTTTCCATCTTCTCTATACTTGGTATAATAACTCTACTAGGAGTTGCTAACCTGGGTAATGCAATGGATTTCTTTGTATTCGCTTTACTATCTGGTACTGGGATCTATGGGATGTATGAGTATCTTCACCATCGGAGGATAAGGAAGATTGATGCTATTTTCCCAGATTTCGTTAGAGACCTTGCTGCTGCTAGGAGAGCAGGTATGACCTTTACTAATGCTATACTATTCACATCCAAAGGAAACTATGGTTTACTTACTAAGGAGATTCAAAAGATTGCTCAGCAGATATCCTGGGGTAGTAGCGTAGAGGAAGCATTGGAGAGTTTCGCTAACCGTATAAATACTAAGGCTGTTAGGAGAACTGTTTCATTGATTATTGAGGCTAGTAAGAGCGGTGGTAATGTAGCTGATGTACTAGATGTAGCAGCAGAGGATGCCAGGGAGATTAAGATATTAGAGGGTGAGAGAAGAGTAGGTATGGCTTCTTATGTAATCGTAATCTATGTTGGCATGTATGTATTCCTAGCGATTATTGCTATACTCTCAGGTGTTTTTATTCCAACTCTAACTAGTGGTTCATCTGGTAGTCTCGCTACAGCACTTGGTGGTAGAAGACTTGTATCAGCAGAAGCTGTAACAAGTGTATTCTACTTTGCTACACTAGTGCAAGCAGTTGGGACAGGACTTGTAGCAGGAGTATTCGAGGATGGGCATCTAGAGTCTAGTGTTAAACATATATTTATAATGGTGTTCTCAGGTTGGTTACTATTCAAGTTATTCCTTGGAGTATAATGGATCTTGGGGATGGGAGGAGATAGTGACACCTAGTAGAGTGAGGGGATTAATAGATGCAAATGCAGTGTCAGAGGTACTTGGTAGTATGCTGCTGGTGTTGATGGCAGTTGCATTATTCTCCATTGTTTACTCCATTGTTTACTCCATAGCTCCCGGTCCATCTCCACCACAAGCTACTCTTGCTTTTAGTGTAGAAGCTAATAATATAACTATTACTCATCGTGGTGGAGAGGCACTAGATTCATCAGTTGAGATCATCTATATAATAGGGAATAAAACCATTTTCACCACTATAGGAGAGAATTATACAGGTTGGGATAATAATAGTGATGATAAGTTTGGTTTCGGTGAGCAACTAGTTTATGAGTATGATAATATTATCAAGGAGAATGTTAGTATAGAAATAGTTGATCCCTCTACTAATGCTATAATTACAATGGGTGATATCGAGAGGAAGAGTATTCTTCCTCCTCAAATCGATACTCATGTTGACCCTATTATACCATATAACCAGGGTGACCCAACTCTTAAGGTAACAGTTTTTGGTGATTATAGGTTAGATTCCGTTGAGTTATACTATAGATACTCTCCTGATAACCAATCTTGGAGTTCTTATACTAGGTATGGGTCTCCTGACACGGTTTATCCATGGTATTGGTTTTTCTCCTTCCCGGATGGTGTTGGATACTATGAATTCTACAGTATAGGTAGATTTAATGGTGATGTAGAACCTCAACCCTTGGTAGCAGATGCTAGATGCAACTGGTCTCATAAACCTATTATAAGTAATGTTTACCCAGCAGATGGAGCTACTAATGTTCCTCTTAACCCTACTCTTAGTGTTACTGTTTCTGATGGAGATGGAGATTTAATGGATATAACATGGTATGCATATAGAGGTGGTCACTGGAGTATAATAAATATTAATCATAGTGTACCTAATGGTACTTATCATGCTTACCCCGATTGTTTCGGTGATTATGGTGTGACTTATTATTGGTGTGTCTCTGTTGATGATGGAACCTTTAATGTAACAGAGACTTATAGGTTTACAACTAGATACCCTGGTAGACCAGTTGTTACAGATGAGTATCCAAGTGATGGAGCAACTGATGTTCCTTTGAATCCAACTCTTAGTATAAGAGTGTCTGATCCTGATGGTGACTCTA
>CAZCPZ010000284.1:0-2148 GCA_964499875.1 uncultured Thermoplasmatales archaeon
TTATGAGACAGGTGAGACCATATGGTCCACACCAGCACTAGCACAAGATGGAACCATATATGTTACAAGTTATGACGCAAAAATACACGCACTATACCCCAATGGTACACTAAAATGGAAATACCCCGCTGGTGGATCAATAACATCATCACCAGCCATAGACCAAAACGGTATAATCTACTTCGGAATAATGGGACCTGGTTATAAAGGAAGAATATACGCCTTATACCCTAATGGTACCGTGAAATGGTATTACGATACAGGTTATTATATCGCTTCTGATCCTGCTTTGGGTGAGGATGGAACCATCTATATAGGATCAGGGGACAACTATTTGTATGCCCTGTATCCCAATAGAACACTAAAACGGCGGTTTAAAACCGGTGGAGACGTAAAAACACACCCAGTCATAGCTAGTGATGGAACAATATACTTCGGTGCAACAGATGGCACACTATACGCAGTACACCCCAACGGTACACTAAAATGGAAAAACAAGAACATAAAGGTTAGTGGTTGCTCCAGCGTAGCACTAGACCAAGATGGCATCATATACACCAGTGGTTTTGAGATTATCTGCGCTATAAACCCGGAGAATGGTAGCCTTATATGGAGTTATAATCCTGGTAAAGATCTGGCTATGATACATGGCTCACCAGCTCTTTCTAGTGATGGAACACTATACATACCCATGTGTAAGGTTGGTGATGAAGGTGGTTGGATTATAGCTGTAAACATCTCTACTGGTACAGAGATCTGGCGTCGAAAAATCAGTAGCGAATGGGGTGCTGAATCCTCACCAGCTATAGGCTGTGATGGTACTATATACATAGGTTCTTCTCATAGAGGAACAGGACTCTCCGGCACCCTATACGCTTTCGGCCTAGGCTACCCTAACCACCCACCCAGTGCACCAGTAATAAACGGTCCAACAAATGGTAAACCAGGTGTTGTCTATAATTTCTCTGTCTACGCTATTGATCCTGAGGGGTGGTAATCTAACCTATTTTATCTGGTGAGGTGATGATTCTGAATACGCTGGTCCATATCCCTCCGGCTATAAATTTAATATCTCTCATAGTTGGAAGAAGAAAGGTAGATATTTTGTTGCTGTAGATGTAGAAGACGAGGAAGGAGCGAAAAACAGCACAGAATTCTACATGAACATAACACATAAATCCATAGACTATAACCATAATACAAAAAACCAAGGAGAACAACCATCATCAACCTATCCTCAAAAAAAGAAAACAATACAACAAACCCCCCTTCCTACCTTCATATTCTTATACAAAAAACCTTTCCTCATCCTCCTCAACTATTATCCCAAAAATAAACCAAAATAAAAAATTAAGATTATAAAAAATAGAAAACTTGTATAGGTGATTACTAGAAGTAAAAAAATCCTCCCTTTTAGATTAACAAAAAGCCTTTCTACATCTCCACATAACCCCACCCCTTTTTTATTTTGAGACAAAAAATTAAGAGAGAAGGGAGAAAATATATTTGGTAACACAAACACGTCTTAACACCCCCAACTTGGGGTGTCACTCAAATAAAAAACCCCAACCGGAGAACCCCCTATAACGAGAGAGAAAGGGGGAACCTAAAAAACTAGATACAAACTTTAAACCATTTGAGGAAAACTATTTAAAACATGATAAACATAACAGAGAATTGAAAAGAACTGAAAAGTAAAAGAACCAAGAAACAAGGAAGAGGAAACAACTCCTCTTTGTAAACAAAAATTGGGTCTTTTACCTTTTTAAGTTCTTTTCAAAAACTATAGTAGAAAAGGAGAAAAAAGTATATGAAAGGAAACGTAAAATGGTATAACCCTAGGAAAGGCTATGGGTTTATACAAGGTGAAGATGGACAAGATGTATTCGTACATAGAACAGATATACCACTAGGTGTATTCCTCAACGAGGGAGACACCGTAGAATACCAAGTAGAAAACACAAATAAGGGTTTAAAAGCGGTAAACATAAAAAAACTATAGAAAAAAGAAGAGGAGTCTAATTCTTATTCTAGAGACATCAATATCTCTAGAGTTTAATACTCCTCTCTCTAACTCTTTTTATATTCTCCTATAGGTTTAGCTGGAATACCAGCATAGATTAAACCCTTCTTCAAAACCTTTTCCTG
>CAZCPZ010000285.1:0-2132 GCA_964499875.1 uncultured Thermoplasmatales archaeon
TAGATCAGAGTATATGGATTCCTCTATCTCCCCTGGGGTAACTTGGAAGTACTCTGCTGCTTCTCTAATTATTTTTTCTCGCTCCTCAATTGTTTTCACAAAACCTCTCTGGAAGAGAAATCTTCTTATCTCCTTACTTGGTAGATGTGTGCTTCGAGTGAATCTACACTTCCGTTCCAATAGAGCTCTTAATCCCCTCACTACTTTGAAATTCAACCCCTCTATATCTTCAAGTTCCTCCAGCAACTCGTTATATCTCCTACCCTTATAGTCTCTAAAGATATTGATTATAATCTCAGCTAAACCAGTATCTCTAAGGTAACACGGTTGTATCCTATTCTTTCTCTTCCTCACCACCAATAATTCTTTTGGAAGCATAACTCCTCTATCTTCTACGAGTTTTTCTTCTATAGGATACACGGGTTTCTTTTGTTCCCCTTGTAACTAGTTCATAGAGAATAGCTTTTTTACCTTCCCTTGGTCTCAGTAGTCTACCTAGTCTCTGTATATATTCTCTATTACTACCTGTTCCACTAACAATTATTCCAACATTAGCTTCTGGTACATCTATCCCCTCATCTAATACTTGAGATGAAACAAGGGCCTTATATACCCCTTCTTTGAATCCTCTCAGTATCTCTTCTCGTTCCCTGGAGTCGGTTTTATGTGTTATACAGGGTATGAGGAATCTCTTGGATATAGTGTAAACCATATCATTGTATCTAGTAAATATTATTGTTCTATTTTCTTTATCTAGTAATTCTTGGATTCTCTCTATTTTACCAGTGGAGTTATAAGCTATCCTCTCAGCTTTCCTCCAAGCTAATAATGCTTCTCTAGCCTTGGGGTCAAAACCGGATCGTATAATGATTTTTTTGAAGTCATTTGGTGACTTCATCTTTACACGGTTTCTAGATAGGTATTGTTTGAATATTCTCTGATAATGCTTATATTTCTCTAATTCCTCTTCTGTTAGTTGTACATTGATTTTTTTAACCATGTAATCCGAGAGGTGTTTACCCTTGAGTTCATCTGTGTGTATTTCATATATTTTTCCACCTATTAGTTTCGGTAGAAGCCTATGGAGTCCATCTTCTCGTTCATAGGTTGCTGTTAAACCTAATCTAAAAGGTGAGGCAAACAACTCTGCTATCTGCCTATACCCCTCTGCTGGTAGATGATGTACTTCATCAAAGACTAGTAGTTTAAACTTATTACCGAGATACTCAGCATTGATATATGCTGAGTCATAGGTTGACACAGTAATGCCTTTTAAATCTTTCCTCCCCCCCGTATACTCTCCTATATCTATGTTGAAGTATCTATTTAGTTTCTCTTTCCATTGTTTAACTAAGTCTAGTGTTGGAACCACTATGAATGTTGATGTATTTAGTTCTTCAATGATCTTTAATGCCAGTATTGTTTTACCTGAACCTGTTGGCATAACTATTGTTCCACGTTTCTGTAGCATCCATCTCTTCAGGGCTTCTTCTTGATAACCTCTAAGTTTAATATTACTTGAGAATACCGGTGTTGATATGAGGTCCAATACTTTATCCTCATAGGGTATACCTGAGTTTTCTAGGTATTCCACTAGGTCTCTATAGTGTAAAGCTTGTGCTCTATAGCATCCACTCCTAGAATCCCATACTGTGTTTGGAAGACTGTATTCTCCCCTCACCAAAATAGTACCTCTATGATAGGAAAGCAACATTTCTACTATGTTATCAAACAAAGTTAGTAAAAAGATTTTCCATACCGAGGTTTTATTTATAAATCAAGTCGAGAATATTAACTTTTTGAGTAAATCATTTTGGATGAGTTTAGTGTTTTATTCCCTATATAACATAAGATTAAGATGTTGGGGATAAAACGCTAAACGAGATTTTAGAGCTAAATTGTGGATAGAAAAATCCCTTAATGGGATAAGAAGGAGGGGTTAGAGATCAAGAGGTTTTAGCATCTCTTAGTTCTACCACACAGGTATATCATAGAAAGGCAGGGTATATCTTCTGAGTGTATAGACTCTTTTTCTCATTAAGCATTACATAGATGATGTCTCACAATTGAAGACACTATTTGTCCATGGGGAGGAAGCATAGTAGAGCAAATAAATAGTAGTAGATGAAACA
>CAZCPZ010000286.1:0-2126 GCA_964499875.1 uncultured Thermoplasmatales archaeon
CACCTTGATTGGTGGAACGGTTTCAATCAGTTCAATAATGATGACCTTAATCCTCCAACAGGTAATGGATTGAAGGTACATTATGGTGGAGACTATCTAGTTGCATCTGCTTATCTATCTAGGGGAGAAGGAGCGGTGAGAGATGTTGATGGTCAATCATACGGTTCTCCACCACCAAGGTGGAACGAAAGCTTCCACATATACTACCCAAGAGACATAGAATGGTTTACAATAGGAGATAATCTAAGTAATATAGATACTATTAAGAGAGAAATAATGGAGAATGGGGCTATAGCTACTTGTATATGTTATAGTGATTCCTTCATAGATGATAAAACCTTTACTCATTATCAACCTCCAGATAGTAGTATGCTACCGAATCATGGTGTAGCAATAGTCGGATGGGATGATAATAAAACTACTCAAGCCCCTAAACCAGGTGCATGGCTTTGTAAAAACAGTTGGGGATCAAGATGGGGTTTAAGGGGATACTTCTGGGTATCCTACTATGATAAATGGTGTTGTCGTCACCCAGAGATGGGTGCAGTGTCTTTTAAAAACGTTGAAAAAATGAGGTACGACAACATTTACTACTATGACTATCATGGATGGCGAGATACACTTGAGAATTGTAGTGAAGCCTTTAATGCATTTACCTCTGAAGGTAATGAACTCCTTGAATCAGTTGGTTTCTTTACAGCTGCAGATAACGTAGAGTACCAAATAGTTGTCTATGATGACTTTGAAGAAGATGAACTAAGAGATGAACTTACTAGGGAAGAGGGAGTAATCACTCATAGAGGATATCACATAATAGATCTTAATACACCAGTTGGTTTCCTAAAAGGAGATGACTTCTATGTTTATTTGAAGCTCTCAAAGGGTGGTCAACCTATTGATAGAACCTCAGATGTCCCGGTTCTTCTTGGAGCAGCAAGTCCATCAACCATAGTTATCTCCACGTCCCATCCAGGAGAAAGCTACTATCTCTCTGGGTCAGAATGGAAAGATCTATACTATTACAATAATACAGCCAATTTTTGTATCAAAGGATTAACGGTTAATTGGAATCCCACTAAACCAAAACTTAGTGGTCCAAAAGAAATAAACCTAGGTAGAGTTAAACCAGGTTCAACTGTTGTAACCAATATAACAATCAGAAACGTAGGGGAGCCTTTATCCAGTTTAAACTGGGAGATAGTGGAGTACCCAGAATGGGGTAAATGGTCTTTTAGTCCCTCCTCTGGAAACTATCTGAAACAGGGTCACAGTGTTAACATAAAAGTAGTACTAAGAGCTCCAACTGAGAAACAGAATTTCACTGGATATATAAAGATTGTTAATAAAGATGATCCAGATGTTGATTTCTGCATAATAAAAATATCTTTAACCACTCACATTAATAGGAGTCCATTGCAAATATTTTACTCCATATTAGATCTATTTAGAGTGTTCTGTTCTCCTCAACAGCGAATGAGGTCCCCTCCTTGTCTCATCAACCCTTCTTCAGGTATTCTACACATATAGCCATATAAGTCCCTAAAGTTTCTGTCATTCCGATTCATCCTTTTTATAATCAGAATGCTAATCAAGCTTGTTTCTCTTAAATGGAGGAGATTTTTCTTCAACTAATTCTAGAATTATAAAAAATTCAACCTTTATCTCTACATGATTTTAATTCAAAACTCTAATGCAGTCTTTTTACATTAACTTCTAATAGATTCTAGAGTATGTTCTTACCTTCTACATAACTCAAGACATATACAACAAAATTTATCATATACGATATAAACCATGTGTAAGCAATGTAATTTCTTTCTTCCTGTTCTACATTTTCAGGCATAGTTAGATGTTGAGATTTTAAACATATGGAAACATGATTTAACCAAAATCTATTTTAATTGTATAATAAATATTCTCTCATGAATGCCTCTATAAGGAGGTTTCCAATGTTTCATTTAAGACGAACTTTCATTCTCCTAATACCGGTATTACTGTTTTATTCTCCATTCAACTCACACACCAGCAACCTGGTTATAAACAAAGATATAACCCCTTCTAGAATACTATTTGTTGGTGGATCTGGACCAGGGAATTATAGTAGTATACAGGAGGCTATTGATAAT
>CAZCPZ010000287.1:0-2108 GCA_964499875.1 uncultured Thermoplasmatales archaeon
CAGGAAGATGCATCCCAGAAAAAGGGTTAAATTCATTCAGGAGCATCAACATCTTATTTCAGGGTTTGCTCCTGAATTTATCGGGAAAGGTGATTGGTGATGATAAACTCAAATCACTCGGAGGAACTTAATTCAGGATATTACAAAGAAAGATATATTGTGGTAATCTTAAATATGATTCTTTGAATACCAGGAGCGTATGGAGTTCAGCATAGGTTTCTTAGTTAACCCTATAGCTGGTATGGGTGGTAGAGTTGGATTGAAAGGTACAGATGGAGTTGTAGAAGAGGCTAGAAGAAGAGGTGCTATTCCCGTTGCTCCTGATAAAGCTAGAGAAGCTTTAAAAGAATATGTTGAACAGTATAACGATAAAATCCATTGGGTAACATGTAGTGGGATTATGGGAGAGGATATATTGAAACAGAGCGGCATAACATCTTTTGAGGTGGTGTATACTCCAAATTCAAGTGAAACTACTGCTGAAGATACGAGGAATGCCTGTAGACGTTTCATTGAAAAAGAAGTTAATTTAATTGTTTTCTGTGGTGGAGATGGCACAGCTAGAGATATAGTATCTGTCGTTGGAACAAAAATCCCGATACTTGGTATTCCATCAGGAGTTAAGATGCATTCTGGTGTATTCACAATAAATCCAAGAGTTGCTGCAAGAGTCATACATGAGTTTATACATAACCGTTTAACAGTTGGGGATGTAGAAATAATGGATCTCGATGAAGATAGGTATAGGAAAGGAGAGTGGAATATTAAATTATTTGGAGTAGCAAAAGGTATAGTGGAACCTACATATGTACAGGTTGGTAAAGTCTCTTTTGAGATCCTATCAGAAAACGAGGTTAAAGATGAGATAACTGAGCATATAAGAGAGGAGATGAAAAAATATCATGACTATGTATTCTTCTTTGGTTCTGGTGGAACAATTGACTATATAGCAAAAAAACTAGGTTTACCTAATACTTTACTAGGTATAGATGCTGTTTACAATGGAAAAACCATAGCGAGGGATCTAAATGAGGAAGAAATATTGGGGATTCTAGATAAATATCCTAAGGCTAAACTCATCCTTAGCCCTATTGGAGCACAAGGATTTATACTTGGTAGAGGGAATCTACAATTAAGCCCAAAAGTTATAAGAAAAATAGGGCTGGACAATATAATAGTGGTTTCTACTCCTTCCAAGTTATTGGCTACTCCTATGATAAGAGTTGATACTGGTGATAGAGAACTTGATAAAGAATTTGCAGAAAAAGAATTATTATTAGTTGTAATAGGTTATAGGTTGATGAAGGTTGTAAGAATACAAACCAACAACATTTAATAACCCAATTAATTATTCCTGAGACATCCTTTAATATCCCTTAAAAGGGGGAGATATTTGTAGTGAAAGGAGGAGTCTAAATGAGAGAGATGATGGAATTCCTTGGTAGAGAGTATGAGGAGATGGAGAAACAAGGGTTGACATGGGTTATAAAGAGTTTAAACGGTCCCTCTCAACCTCATGTAGAGGTGGAAGGAAAGAAATGTATAATGCTTGCATCTAACAACTACCTTGATCTTGCAAATCATCCCAAGCTTAAAGAAGCAGCTATGAAGGCTATAGAGAAGTATGGTGCTGGTGCAGGATCTGACTGGTCAATAGCCGGTACAATGGACATACATATTGAACTTTACAAGAAAATCGCAGAATTCAAGGGAACAGAAGATGCTGTAACCTTTCAAACTGGCTTCGCCGCAAACGCTGGTTTAATTCCACAGTTAGCAGGTAAAGGAGATCTACTTATATCAGATGAATTAAACCATGGATCTATAATAGATGGAGTTAGGTTGTCCAAGGCAGAGAGGGTAGTGTATCCACACTCTGATATGGGTGCACTAGAAAAAGTTTTGAAAGAGGCAGATAAAAAGGATTACCGAAGAGTGTTCATCTTAACTGATGGAGTATTTAGTATGGATGGAGATATAGCAAAGTTAGACGAGATACATAAGTTAGCAGAGGAGTATAGAGCAATGATATACGTTGATGATGCACATGGAGAAGGAGTACTAGGAGATGGACACGGGATAGGTAGACATTTCAACTTGGAGAAGGA
>CAZCPZ010000288.1:0-2106 GCA_964499875.1 uncultured Thermoplasmatales archaeon
GAGAGGAGGTTAATAGGATACTAGAAATATGTGATGGTATAGGAGTTAGTAGCATAAGCGACTGGGAGTACAATGAACTTAAAAAACTGGCGGAGCATACACATAGAATGAGTAAACTCTTCGCTATCCACGCCTCAGAACACACCAGAGAGAATATAGATAAAATCTTACTTTTAAAACCGAGTTTCCTAGTACACATGGTTCATGCAGCAATAGAGGATCTAAAGAAGGTTAAAAAAAAGAATATACCAGTTGTTGTATGCCCTAGATCCAACAAGTTTTTCAACATGGAACCAAACCTAGAAAACCTCTACAAAGCAAATATAACTTTAATGGTTGGAACAGATAACGGTATGCTCCACTCCTTCAATCTGTTAGATGAACTCAAAATAATCAATGATATAAACTTATGGAGTATAGAGGAATTGCTCAACATGGTTACATATACTCCAAGGAAAATTTTAAATCTCAATGATAATATTCCAGGTTCCACCCTCCCATCAACACTAATAGTATTAGATAAGGAATCACTTGAGATTAAAGAATGGGTTGGGAGAGGGATGATATGCTTGTAAAAGAAGTAATGTCAAAAGAGTTGATAGTTGGATACGTACCAGGTACAGTAGAAGAAGCTTTGCGTATATTCGCAGAAAATGATGTTTCTGGTATGCCCGTGCTTAAGAAGGGTACAAAGAAAGTAGTTGGAGTAGTAACACGTACAGATATATTTAGAAACCCGGAGGAAGACCAACTAGCGATGGTAATGAATGAAAACTTTCATTCCATAGGGGAAGATGAGGATATAACAAAAGCAGCAGAATTATTCTATCAACATAGAATCCATGGGCTTCCGGTGCTAGATGAAGAGGATAACCTAGTTGGAATAATAAGTCCATCTGATTTATTAAAAGTGATAATCAATAAAAACATTGATGAATTAGCAGCTAACTATTTTACAACACTAGTTGTACCAATATATGTAGAGACGCCTCTACCAATAGTAATGGAGATTATAAATATTACAAATGAGAATGCATTACCAATACTGGATGATAACCTTAAACTCACAGGTATAGTCACTGATGGAGACTTGTTTAAGCATAGTCAGATAAAAGAACAACTACTCAAATCAGATATGGGTTTAGGAGCTGATGAAGATCAATGGACTTGGGAGGGAATAAGAGATACCATTAGAATGTACTATGCTACATCCAAGATTAGTCTACCAAAGATACCGGTTAGAGAAGTAATGGTTACAGATGTTAAAACAGCAACTCGGCATACACCAGTAGTAGAGATAGCGAAAACTATGGTGAAACACAACATAAGTCATATCCCCGTTGTAGATGCAGAGAGTAAACTAATCGGTATGATAACAGATATAGATCTCATGCGTTGCTTAATACAGGGTTGCTGAGACTAATGAGCCTCGACATCTATGATAAAGTGATGACACTAGCTAAGAGAAGAGGATTCCTATATCCTTCTTTCGAGATATATGGAGGTGTAGCAGGATTCTACGACTACGGTCCACTAGGAGTACAGATGAAACACAATCTAGAAAACCTATGGAGAAGATACTATATACTAGGAGAAAACTGCTTAGAGATTGATACACCAACTATTACACCCTACGAAGTTTTAAAAGCCTCTGGACACGTAGATGAATTCACAGATATAACAGGGGAATGCCCCAGGTGTAAAACTTATTATAAAGTGGAGAACCCAGAGGAAGCTATTTGCCCAAAATGTGGCTCCAAACTAGAGAATCTACACCCTGTAAATCTAATGTTTCCAACAACAATAGGCGTAGGAAATACTAGAGAAGCATTTCTTAGACCAGAAACCGCTCAAGGTATATTCACCTCATTCCACCTACTATATAGATATGCAAGAGAACACCTACCATTTGGTGTAGTACAACTAGGTAGAGGATACAGGAATGAGATATCACCACGGCAGGGACCCATAAGGATGCGAGAATTCTCTATGGCAGAAGCAGAGATATTCTTTGATCCAAATGATAAAACTCATCCTAGATTCAAGGAAGTAAAAGATGAGAAGATAAGACTATATGATAACATCCAAGAGCAAACATTGACACTA
>CAZCPZ010000289.1:0-2078 GCA_964499875.1 uncultured Thermoplasmatales archaeon
TACTAGACTATGGATATCATCTATAAGGGTTTTGGGATAAGTCGTGACTTTATCTTGCCAGGAGCTAATCATAATACCGTTTACTGGATAAGCAGGATAAAGCATAGGATAATCGAGAATGGCGACTTTAAACCCAAGTATAGACAAGTAGTCCCATATGGACTTGCCACGGTAATCCTTTGACGAAACAAGTTCAAGTATGAAGTTACCTATGTGTTTAAAGAAATCAATAGCCCCGGTCTTGCCAGGATTTAATCCAGTAGCAATTGATAACCAAGCACTACCCGTAACGGGCGGAACTATAGATCTAAAATCACCACAGACACCATTCTCAGCTAAACGCCTTAGATTAGGCATGTAGCCTTCTCTAACCAGCCAGTTCAGAACATTCTGAGAACCACCATCAACACCTAGTACTGCCATCTCCATTTTAACGCCCTCTAGCGATTTCCTATAATGACATGAATCCACAAATAGTTATTCTTTTATTGTATATAGGGTTTGTCTTTCGTAAAATGTCGACAATTAACAATATGGCGTTTTAATATCCCGTTTTAAGGTATTTTTTAATACTTAAGGAAAACTGCAACAGGGCGTTAGCAAAAATGCCGACACGCACATCATCATTACCCTCTAACATAACTTGCAAACCACTTTGTCAAGTTTCTTCTCACCCACTATAATCGGTCTATCACTATATACCCGGTAAAAGATCTACACTATAAGGATCAAGATAGCCCAGTCTCCTAAGCCTGAAAACCATATATAGTGTCGAGAAGAAGCTAGCTAACTAAACCAATTCTGTGATCGACTAAGGCTAGAGCACGCCTAATAACGTACCGAGCCCCTCTCCTCTTTACTAGTTCTACAGCTTTCATTACAAGCTTCATACCCTTACGCTGATGATAACACTACGTTTTCTGAGCCTATGATCAAGTTTTCTAATTTTTCTTCCTATGATACCCCGTAAAACCTGTATTCTTACATCTTAAACAATCAATCCAAATATAATTATTCTCCATCTATTCAAAAACCCTCTTTATGATAATCTTCCGAGACGTCTAGTCTTAACTCATAGCTAATAGAAGAGTATACCCTAGATAAATCACCATAAACGTTTCTGAATTTTACTATAACTGCCTCCTAGATCATAGAAGAGCTTTACAACTGAATTACTAATCACTCTTTATTTAGCAGCTGTCTAACTGTTTTTCTTACTGCTTCATATGAATCCCATCTAGGCTTCCAGCCAGTAGATTTTAACTTTGTAATATCTAAGAGCATAAACTTTACGTCTCCCATCCATCCACGTCCATCTGGTGTAGCGGGTTTATACCTGTATACTACGTTATTTAAAGTCTGTTGATAACACTATAAAATATATTTCCGTCCAAAAGTTTTGTCAATATGCCTAAGGAAAAGCTATACGAGATATATAAAATCCTAAGATATTTTAAATAACCTCTTAATCTTGAACACAACTGTTGCTCCGCATGTATATGGTTTTCCTGGATCTGGACATTGTAAGTAGCCCTCATCGTCTAGATGGCCTATTCCTAGAAGTTTGGCAGATACTCCATGTATAAATGGCGATAAAAGACTCATCATTGCTGTCAACGCATGTATACAGATTCTTGTATTCTGCTCTTGTGGCTCTATATAAAATCCCTTAATCCTGAATTTATCACCGACTTTATATCCCACCGCACATCTACCTCGAATTTCAACAACCTCCACCTCAACTTCGTAGAGCTCGTTTTCCATACCTCGTCACTTAACTAAAGATTCTATAACCTTCTTAGGGCCCCATATCCTCAGTCTCCAAGTTCTCTTGATAACTCTATCGTTAAAGGGAATCATGGGTCTACCTCTCTTATCGTAGATAAGCGTCACGTATATGCCTCGGTAATGTTGATGCACCTCCTCAACCTTCATACCCTCGAACAACTTTCCGCCGATGATAGCATGAGTAGGATAGTCGGAGTCTCTATAATCTGGTTCATTATCCTTACTATAGACTGTTCTATCGAATAAACTATTGTCCTCTATAAGCCTTTTCAGCGCCAACGCTATTCTCT
>CAZCPZ010000290.1:0-2074 GCA_964499875.1 uncultured Thermoplasmatales archaeon
TTCTTCATCAATTTCTAATCTATCTGAAAACTGGTTTAGTAAATCAAAATAGAATTCACATAATCTAAAGGAATCTGACTCGTTTAAACCTATTCTAATATAATTAAAAGCCTCATCAACCATACCATAGGATATCAACTTCTCAGCTAACCTTACATAATCCTCTTCATCCTTTAAACCTGTTTTCCTCAATATTCTAATTACATCATCTTTTAAACCAAAATCATCATAGAGATTAGATAAAACATCAAGTATTCTACTCCTGTAACAACAGGATCTCTTAGGTATCCTACTGAGTAGTTTCTCCTCTAAAACCCTTATATTCCCTCTAGTTACCACACCAAAAAATAATTCCTCCGTATCTAAACCATAATCCTCCATTTCCACAATCTTAATAATCCTATCTATGAGAGAAGTTTTTTCCCTCTCATCTAACCTCCTAGCAGCTTTTTTAAAACCCTCTATGCATTCAACTATGAAATCACCTAGTAATCCATTTGAGTCATCTACTCTATCATAAACATCTACACCCCCCTCTATAAGCATCATATAGATCTCAACTGCTTCTCTAAAAGAATTATTCTCAATAAATCTATCACCAATAGTTTTAACATCCCTAAGCTCCCTAACAACTCTAGGTATCTCATGGTAATCTAAGAAAACCCTTAAATGGTAACTGATTCTCCTTGAAATCGCTTCCCAATTAATATCTCTCCCATCTTGTAAAGGAAGAATCTTAACCAGTAGTAGTGGATCATCCTCTACGAGTTTAACAATCAAACCTATAATCTCATCTTTACTCTTACTTCTTAGAGTATCCATGAAATTCCTTGCATCTATAAAGAATTCTTCATCATTAATCCACTGTAATAGTAGAGCAACACCATGTTTACACATCTCTCCAATAGGACAACTACACCTAGAATATATCATATCATCCCTTAATTCAACTACTACCCTATATGGGTCAGAAGCAGAACCAGCTACTCTACCATAGAGTTTATTCTCATCCTTCACACCCACTACAACAGAACCATTCTTGAAATACTTCAAACCCTTGGAATAAGTCTTCTCTCCAAAAAACTTCTTCACCTCTCTAATAGTTAAACTAGGCATCCTCACACCTCACTGCTAATACAATCTAGGAGTATAGCTTAATCTAATTTTCTATGAAAAAACTCATGGAGAAGAAAAACTATTGAAACTTATAGCTTCCTCAAAAACTCATGTGGAAACTCTCTACTTGCATCTACTGAACTATTAAGGATTATTATAGGGCTCAACCATTCCTCATAAATGAAGAGACAGGTATTAGGGATCTCATATTAAGAGAGAAACATAGGAGGTAAACTGTTGAACACCAAGGTTTATCACCAATCATCTAGATCATAAACAACATATCCCTCCTCTCTCAACTCCTTCTTACCATCTATTCTCCCTGCAATGATTCCATAGTACTCCCTTCTTTGATTATTATACCAATCCACAAAACCTGTTTTATCCTTTAAATCTTCCAGGATCTCTAAGGCTTGACCGTATTTGAGATCACTCCATTTACATTCAAAAAATATATCTCTTTCTCTTCCTCGTTTAACACCACTAAATCTATCTCCTTATCCTTATACCACCATCTACCTATTTTTGTAAAAACAAAAGGCTTCCCATGGATTAAAAATTGTTTACATATATCCTCAAAACATCTACCTACATAGACATCAATCTCTCTCTTTATCTTTTTGAGGAGTAAATGAAATTCATCTAACTCTACAAGAGACCCATTGGGATACACAAACTTAAACCAGAATCTTATAAAATTATCTGATAAAGTATACTGAGTATTCCTGGTTCTCTCCTTACTCTCTGTTACCGGAGTAATCTTCTCTATAATCTTAACTCTCTCCAACATATCTAGATACTTTGATAACTTACTTGTACCTATACCCGTTTGAGTAGAGATCTCATTAAACTTTTTACTACCCTCACTCAGAGCGTGAAGTATAGATAAATAGATGGATTCTTGAATTCCTCATAAAATAAATTTAGAGGCTCTCTATACAAGAAACATAATATTATC
>CAZCPZ010000291.1:0-2045 GCA_964499875.1 uncultured Thermoplasmatales archaeon
TTTTGAAACAGTTTTAGGAAAAATTTTGGGAAAAATAATATAAGTTTAAACATATTGTTTTATGGAGATGAGATGGTTATGTATCTACCTTGTTATACTCCTAATCCCAATTCCTCTAGTAAACTCTAGTTACCAAGTAGAAGAGTCTTCTATGATGTTTAATGGTCACCATATAATGGCTAGTGACCAGATGATAAGGTTTACAGATGAAGAAATAGATGATTTATTCCTAGATATGCTACTAGAGTTAGGTGTTGATAGCGTCTCCCTCTATATATCCAATGTAACCTATAAGATGTATATGGATAGATATGAGAGGCTTATAGAGAAAATCAGGGAGAATGAGAAGAAACTAGTTCTACTACCATATATTCTACCTGGTAAGAATCAACCACTTGATGATTATTTCAATAAACGACTAAATGTTACACTCCACCATGTAAAGAAGTATAAACCAGATTATGTGATTATTCTAAATGAACCCTCTATTATCGGAGATATTGAGATGCCTCCAATGGTTTTGAAGAACTACGCTGAGAATATTAGTAGAGAGATTAAGAAACTAGGTATCCCTACGAGGATTATAGTTACCGTTCACTCCTACGAGTTATTCCTAATACCATACTTCATAGAAGTCGAAGATATAGATATAATTGGTATCAACATGTACTCCGATAAAAACCTTGAGAATATCAGGAAGGCCATAAGCTATATAAAGAGTAATGGGAAAGAAGCATGGATCTGGGAGACTTGGTGGAGGACACAGAAGATAGGAGGGGGAGGGAAACTACCATTTAAGATTATGCTTCCACGGTTTAGAAGCTATAATCATCAGAATGAGGTTTGCGAGTGGATTAAATTCATCTATGACTTCAATAAAGAAAATAATCTCAAGGTTTTGAATCCCTTTTTCACAGAACAATTCATCTACTGTAACTCTCCGCCATATCTACCTCTATGGAAACAATTCAAGGAACTTATAAAAGCAATCAAAGAAGGAGATAGAACAATGAGTTACCGATTCTACAAGGATTTAATCGATGGTGATAAACATGGTAACACCTACATCCATATACTGGAACCTATAAACTGTTTATACCTCCATGGATGGGAAACAATTCCAATAAGAAGTAATGCCTATATATTAGGTGGAGAAGTAAAAGTGAAAACAATCGTCTTCAATGAAGATAAAGTAGAGTTCTATATCGATGATAAACTAGAATACACTGATACCATAGAGCCATATGAATGGATATGGAATAACCCAGAGAAAGGTTACCATGAGATCAAAGTAGTCACCTATAATAACCAGGGAGATAAAATAGAGGATAAAACCTCTATCATAGTACTCTAACTTAGGTTCCTCATCTGTACAAAAGGTGATAAATAGGGATATTTTTAGGAAAAATAATTTAAAATTTCCAACTAATTTAGATTAACTTGGGGTATACATTATGGAGAAGATATGGTGAGAGGAATGAAAATAATTTTAACCTCATTGATAGTGATTCTTCTCACTCCCTTTATCTTTGAAGAGACTCCATTAGATACTAATTCCCTAAAAGTGGAGATACCTTGTCTCTACGAGAGAGTAACAGATGGAATCTACTATCTAAATAGAAGCATTGAAGATGTTATACAGATATTAAAGGAAACAAGAACAGATTTTATATTCCGTGGATGGTGGCGTTGGTATCCATGTCCTGAGGATGCAAACATCTCTCTACCCCAAGAGTATCCATCTAATTATGTTGAAAACTGTGTTAAAAGAGGATACACATATGAGGATTTGAGAGAAGCGGTGAGTAGAATAAAAGAGGAGATTCCCGGTATAGTTTTTTGTGGTGCTATACCTGCTCAGATAATAACAAGGCTTGTATGGAATCCTTTAACCATGGATTTCTTCTATACAAATGAAACATGGGCGATGGCTCTTGATCCCTCGAAGTGGGGGTTAAACAAGTCTAAAGAAGAGTTTCAGTATCAATTCGCAAAATGGCATCTATGGGTGGATCCAAATTCAACTTTAGATGAATATGACTATA
>CAZCPZ010000292.1:0-2034 GCA_964499875.1 uncultured Thermoplasmatales archaeon
ATCATGGATAACAAGTTTGTACCTAATAGCTCATTGTTTTTTGATTTCAATCCACCTAGTTTCAATGGAGTATTTGAGGCTCATCTAATGGTTGAGAAACCAAGTGAATGGATAGATAAACATGCATGGAAGGTAGATACCATACTAGTGCACATGGAATCAGATTTCCAACCCAGAGAAATTATATCCAAGATTAGAAAGATGGGTAAGAGAATAGGTTTTGTTTTAAACCCTGAGACACCTATTGAAAAACTTATACCATTCCTAGATGATATTGATCAAGTCCTAGTTATGACTGTTAACCCAGGGTTTTATGGTAGCCCGTTTCTACCTAAGACACTAGATAAGATAAAAAAACTTAGAGAGATGAAACCAGATTTAGATATAGAGGTTGATGGTGGCATAACAGATAAAACGATTAAACTAGTAGATGAAGCAGGAGCAAACTTGTTTGTATCAGGATCATATATTATTAAAGCAGAGGATATAAAAAAGGCAATAGAGATTCTGAGGAAGAGTATTTCCTAGATAACTTATTTATAGAAAAACGAAAATCTTTTTAAGATTTTATTTAATTCATGGTAAATGGGGGAGTTCATATAAGCACTTATAACAAGGAAGAAACGAATTCTACATTCTATATTGGAACTCCATATACCATAGGAGGAGGTTGATATGTCAAAAGGAAGAAAGATTTGTAGAGGATTTTTACCCCTAATAATATCTATGCTATTTATTAGCATTATAGGGGGATTATCTGGAGAGGCGAATAAAAATTTGGGTAACACAATCTATGTTGACGATGATAACACTAGTGGTCCATGGGATGGAACTATTGAGCTTCCCTATATGTATATACAAGATGCAATTGATAATGCCAGTAGTGGTGATACAATCTTTGTTTTCAATGGAACATACTATGAGAATATAGTTATAAATCTACCAATAAATCTAGTTGGTGAGAGTAAAAATAATACTATTATTGATGGTGATAGAGAAGGAACCGTGGTTTCTATATATTCTCCTATAAATCTACATGGTTTTACCATACAAAATAGTGGAACTGATGCAAATGATTCTGGTATAAGTGTTGAGATAACAAAGGGATCTGTTAACATATCGGATAATATAATATCACATAATAATGGTGCAGCAGGTTTGTACATTATAGGTGGAAATAATCACATTATATCAAATAATATAATTACTCTAAATAAAAACTTTGGATTGTTTATTGGATGTATCGATAATAGTATAATCTGTAATAATGTTATTTCGAATAATTCACTTATGGGTTCAATAATTATAGGTTCTGATAGGATTCAGATATACAATAATAATGCTAGTAGAAATAATCTAACAGGTATGATTCTCTTCGCATGTAATGATTGTACCATATCTAGTAATAATTTCTATAGTAATTTCCCTTTCGGTGTGATGATTGGTAACAACTGTGGTGCTCATAATGTTGTTACAAAGAATAATTTCCTATATAATACTGCAAACTTTGCTGTGTTTCTAAATACTGCTCGTGGTGAACTCAAACTGTTTCTAACCTCTCAAATCCCCTCCAATGAATTATTATGGAGTTTCCTAGATGATTACATTTGTAACATCACTGTTAAACCTGCTTCAAGAGGGTTTTTCAGTGGCTGTACTTGGAACGAAAATTATTGGTATGATAATCCAGGTTTCTTACCAGAACCTATCTATGGATTAGTATTTTTATCTAAAAATTTCTTCATCCCATGGTTAAACTTTGATTGGCATCCAGCAAAGGAGCCATATGAAATATAAGAGGAGGTATGGGTTTTATGAATAGATTATCAAATCTTAAAATCATTATTCCACTCCTAATCCTCTTGGTTCCCACTAACATATCTGGGATACATGGTAGATGTTATGATGATGGAGTTATCATTGTACCAGATGATTACCCTAGTATACAAGAAGCCATAGATCATGCAAAGCCTGGTGACACTATTATTGTTAGAGATGGAGTATATAAAGAGAATATCAAGGTGAATAAGAGTA
>CAZCPZ010000293.1:0-2030 GCA_964499875.1 uncultured Thermoplasmatales archaeon
GAGCGATGGCTACTGAGACCAACATCAGAAACAGCGATGTATCCAATATTTGCTCTATGGATTAGATCCCATGCTGATCTACCATTAAAGACTTTCCAGATAGTAAACACTTTTAGATATGAGACAAAGCAGACGAGGGCTTTCATAAGAGTTAGAGAGATACATTTCTTTGAAGCTCATACATGTCACATAGATTTTGAGGACGCAGAGAAGCAGATACAAGAGGATAAAGAGATTGCCACTAGATTCTTCCATACGCTCTCCATACCATTCATATTCCATAAACGACCAGAGTGGGATAAATTCGCAGGAGCATATTACACTATTAGCATAGATGTACTCATGCCATCCGGTAGAACCCTACAACTTGGATCCATTCATCAGTATCGAGATAACTTTGCTAAACCATATGAGATAACATATGAAGCGGAAGATGGAACACATAGATATTGTCATCAAACAACATATGGTATGAGTGAGAGAATCCTAGGAGCGATAATAGGGATACATGGTGATAACAGAGGATTAATTATTCCTCCACCAGTAGCGCCAATACAAATAGTTATAATACCGATAGTGTTCAAAGGTAAAGAAGAAGTAGTTATGGAGACCTCTCATAGAATATTTGAATACTTGAAGCAACGTGATCTACGAGTTCATCTTGATGATAGAGATACAACACCTGGTTCTAAATACTATGACTGGGAACTCAAAGGAGTACCAATAAGGATAGAGGTTGGTCCAAGAGACGTTGAGCAGAAACAAGTAACACTAGTACCTAGAGATACTGGGGAGAAGAAACAAGTGCCTGTAGAGAATCTATTAGAGAGTATTCAAGTAGAGTTAAAGAATTTATCTAATAGGTTATATGATAACGCCTTTAAACTATTGAGAGAAAACATGCATCAAGTAACCACTATCGATGAGGCAAGAGATAAACCAGGTATTGTAATGCTACCATGGTGTGGAGTAGACTCTTGTGCTCAAGAAGTAGAGTCTATAATAGATAAAACCACGTTAGGTGAACCATTGGAGGATAAACCTTCTACTGAGGGTTTATCTTGTCCATTATGTGGTAAACCAGCTACCAGCTGGATGAGGTATGCTAAAACATATTAGGATGGTGGAATAAGGTATGAAAAGGAAGATAACGGCTTTACTCAGAGAATATGTATTCCCATTAAGTATCATAACAACTATCTTCGGTGGAGTAATATTCATACTAGGATTACTAGGAGTATTAGCAGGTGGTTTCCTAGAAGATGTAATGGGTTTACCCAGAGAATTTCTACCTTGGACCCCGTATCTATTAATAACTGGTTTCTTCATCCTAATAACAGGTATATGGTACCTATATAGTTACTTGAAGAATAAGAAATTCCTTCTAAGAGAACTTGAGACAAATAAAAGATCAGAGTTTATAAAGAAGAGATTAGAGTTACACGAGGCAGCTAAGCATCTACCATCTAGATATAAGGATATGTTAAGGGAGAAAGAAGTGGAGTTAAGGATTCGATGAAAAAAACAGTGTTCATAGTTATACTAGTTGAACCAAAATATGGTGGAAACATAGGATCCGTTGCTAGGGTAATGAAGAACTTTGGTTTCAAAAACCTCTACCTTGTAAACCCGTGTGGTTTTAACGATAAATGCTATCAGAGAGCAATGCACGCAGTAGATATACTAGAAGATGCTAAGATATACCCATCTTTTGAAGAAGCAACTAAAAACATAGATCTACTAGTGGCAACATCTGCTATATCAACATACTCAGAGAAAAACTATCTTAGAAACCCCTTATATCTACCAGAGTTCTCAGAGAAGATATATGAGATACAAGGTAAAATAGGATTAGTTTTCGGTAGAGAAGATTATGGTTTATATAACGAGGAGATAAAGAAATGCGATTTACTACTAAAAATACCTACTAGTGATGAATATTCATCTATGAATCTCTCACATGCAGTAGCTATAGTATTATACCACCTCTACATACAAAAGTTTACCCCTGTTAAACCAAGAGTTATAGA
>CAZCPZ010000294.1:0-2017 GCA_964499875.1 uncultured Thermoplasmatales archaeon
CGTTTCCTAATTTTTCTTTGGATATTTTCCTTGAGTTTTTCTTTAAATTTGGATTCATTCACTTTTTCATCTCTCAATACTACATGGGACTTTTTATTTCAGCAGCTGAGAAATAATTTACCATAAATCTTCCATTCCTAAACCCATGTCTATTCCATCTACTTGCATCATAGCACTAGCACAATCAATACATATATCACCTACCATCTTCTCTGGTGGATATTCTCCTCCACATATCTTACAAATAGGCATTTTATCTCAACCTCCTTTTTTATGTTTCTTTAGGAATTCCCCAGTGTCTCCAACCCAAAACTTTGGGTAGAAGCTAGGGGTTTTAAGTTGTATTAGACCAGCAGTTGCAATATTCTTGAAGTCTCGATCATAGGTTATGATACCTGTTATCTCTGGGTGATCAAGCGCTGCTTGGATAAGAGAGAGATCTGCCTCGGATGGTTGTTTAAATGTATTGGTTCTAAGTTCTCTAAGCTCCTCTGAGATCCTTTTTACTCTATAGATTTTTAAGGGTTTATCAAAGTCTCTATGTACTTCTTCTAATACTCTCTTGGTTGTAGCTATATCATCTCTAGATAATAGTAGCCTACAGTCTCTACCACGTTTATCCTTCTTCTCTAACGCGTAGATTATAACGTTTGCATCTATGAGATAAACCCTCTTTCTACCAAAATAGGTTGAGTAGTTGAAGATATAACCACATTTACAGCTCATAAACCTGGTTTTCCTAAGCCTTATACGTCGTTTACAACTTGGGCAAGTAACCTTCATACTCCAAAGCCTCCTCTTCTTCTAGAGGTAGCCCTCTAAACCTGTTTTCTCATTCACCTCCCCTATCACTCTCTGTATTGCTTCTCTACTAATCTTGTGATCATGTTCTATGTAGTGGAACATCAAAGCATTCCAAACTCTTTCAAGGTCTCTAAAAGACATCTTATCTGTGTATCTAGCAAGATCCATATGAGTCACTGGTATCTCAACATGTTTTGAAACCTCCTTGATCTTCTCTTTGAAGAATAATGCTCTCTCCTCATATGAGGGTAGATTAAATTCTACTAGAGTGAGTCTATCAAGGAGTGTTTTACTAAACTTGTTTAAGTCATTTGCTGCTAGAATAAACACGGATTGTATCTCCCTAGAATCTACTCCATCTATAATCCTCTGAAGCTCCCCTAGTAATGGTGAATCTCCTCCGAATACCCCGCTACCAAGTAGTTTATCAGCTTCATCAATAAATATCACGCAATTCCTATACCTCTTACCAATGTCAATGATTTTATCCACCGAGAACATTGGATCCTCAGCTATATCCTCACCTTTGATGTTTATAAGTGGGAAACCTAGTTCACCAGCTAAAGCCTTTGCAGTAAATGATTTCCCGGTACCTGGTGGACCATAGAAGAATAATAGATTTGCTCTTCTAAGACCAAGGTGTTTACTTAATCTTATATTCCTATATATCTTCGATAATCTCTGGATAACCCTTTTTGCTTGATCCTTACCAATAAGGTTACGAGTATTAACATCTATACCATTTATCACATCATAACCAGAGAGGCAACTAGCCTTGTAGACACTAAGAGCCTTTTTTAGATTCCTCTTTGTAATCTTACCCTCTCCGAATCGATAAGCAAGTTTCACTATCTCTGAGAGTTCCCTATAATTATAACCTATTGAGTTACACGCTATGAATCTACGTTGAGAATTAGAGAGGAAACCACTATATTCCCTCTCAAGAAACCTCATCTTACTAGTCTCATCAGGTAAACTAACCTCTATACTAACCTCAACTCTATCAAGTACACCCCAATCCATGAAATGTAGATAAGATGCTGTTACAAGTAAAACCTTCTTAGGGTTATTATGTACAAGCTCTATTATATGCATCAACTGTCTCCTAGATTCATCAGTTAAAGACTCATCGCTTCTGCGATCAACAAAGTATAGTAGATCATCGAGGAATATCACCTGAGGTTTATCGTTATCTGCTTTCTCTAAAACCTCA
>CAZCPZ010000295.1:0-2015 GCA_964499875.1 uncultured Thermoplasmatales archaeon
CTACTTTACCTTCATTATGGAATCGATGCTTTAAAGACTCTTAAAAGAGATTTTCAAATAGGGATACTTCATAGGATAACTACTATAAAACAATATACTACTTATGATCCTGAATACTTCCACTTACTAGTAAACTCCTCGTACGATATGATATCTTTGGAAAAACATAATGTATCTCAGTACTTACTTAGAAACATGAATATTTCACCTATATGTAGCCATGATGGGTTTCTATTATCTAAGGAATCCGAGTTATGGAGAAACCTCACGTTTCTAATGGAAAAACTCTATAGTATTTGGAATAATGATAACCTAATAACAATACTGATCTCAGTAAAACCAATTGTAGATGAAATCAACAAATTACTAGACGAGATATATGAAATTGAATTGAAGATTATAAACTACAATTGATGAGATATATAAAATAAAAAGGTAGGAAAGAAAGAATCTACTTCTTCCTTCTCCAATACACAAGTATGGAAACTACGATCCCTGCTATTATTGTTGCTAGTATAACTATTATGTGGAGTATAGTTGGTGGAGTTACTTCTACTGATGGAGTAGTCATCTGCTGCGTCTTATTACCTCCTATACTGCTACCTGCTACTGCAAATAATGATAAACCAGGTGTATCGGCTTCATAGTAGTAGTATCCATTGCTTTCGTTTCTGAACCTTGTTTCTAGTTCATACCATTTGTTGTTATAGTATCTTAAGAGTTTAACTGTGTCTTTATCTATATTATGTTCTTCAATCCATGTTTTCTCAACTTTGAATACAAGAGTTATAGATGATAATTCTTCATCTGTAATATTTGTTTCAATTGATAGGTATATGTAGACTATTCCTTTTGGTTCCTCTATATTAGATGGTCTCTCTTCTAGTCTCTTAATCTCTAGTTTCATACTCATTATGCTATGAATAGCTTTGATTCTTATCTCATGTAGAATTGTTCCATATTCCTCTAATTCGATTCTTTTCATTTCGTTAGCCAATATTGTATTAATCGTTAGGTTCAGTATCTTACCTTTCTTTTCCACTATTATAGGTAGGATATTTGTTGGTTCTCCTTCTACAGTGAATCTGTAGGTATCAGAGGTTGTTTCTTGCGGTGCATTATCTAAGGCTTTGATATAGTATGTTACTGTTGTTCCTCCTTTGAATGGCCCAATTGTTGCTGAGTATTTATTCCCTGATGTTAGTGTCATCTCTTTTGAATGAAGGAGGACTCCATCATCCCAGTAGAGATCCACGCTTACAACCTCATTATCATCTGTTACAACTGCTGTTATGGTTACGGTGTCACTACTTGTTATGTGAGAGGGTTTATGTGTAACTCCTGTTATAACTGGTGGATTATCTATTATCTGTGGTCCTCCACCCCCTCCAGGTGAGGATGAAAGAGGATTTGTTCCACCTCCGCTTTCTTCAGTAACAGTGAATGACCAATTTAGATAACGTGTGTTTCCAGCGTTATCTGAGGCTTTTATACTAACATTATGTTTCCCTAGGGAAGCTGTTTGCATTGTATATGAAACCTTACTGGTTGTGATAGTAGCATTAGTAGTTTGATTAGTACCATCTACTATTATTATAACGCTACTAGTGTTTATACCTGAGAGTGTATCACTAAGTGTTGCTTGTATAGGTAGATTACTGGTAACTGTTGTTGTACTACCACTACTTGGAACTGGATTGGTTATATATGGAGGTGTAGTATCTAGGATTATACTATCACTAGTGGTTTGAGCTATATTTGGATGAGGTATAGCATTGTCTTTTGCCTTATAATAAACTGTTTTAACTCCATCCCCCTCTGCTAGTATCCATGTTTTAGAGGAAACATATGTCTCCCATGTTGAGTTACTGAATTCATTGTTGTTACTAATCATGATGGCCGCTGCACCAGTAGCAGTAATTGTTAAAGTCACTGTTCTAGAGTTAGTGTAGGTTTCATCGTTGTTTATAGTGATACTGAGGTTAGTTGGTGGTTCTTTATCTATTGTGAAGGAT
>CAZCPZ010000296.1:0-2006 GCA_964499875.1 uncultured Thermoplasmatales archaeon
CATAACTAGCTCTATATTCCGTACAACTAGATACAAATATAGTGTTCAATGGTAAAACACAGCATGCAACAATTACTAATAAGTAAGTTTTTCTCATAAAATCTTACCTCCCTACAGGCAAAGATGGATCTCCAATAAGTATCATTTCTTCAAGAGTAAGAGGGTCATTCCATATACGATCTAGGTAATTATTCTCCGCGGAGACTAACATCTCTCCAACTGTAACACCGTTATGATATGCTTTAAAGAATTGTAGAGATAAGTAACCACTGCCACCTTTAACACCGTCTTCATTGACAAAGGTATAAGCTACCCTTGTTGCTCCAATGGTTGCAATGGCTCCTCCACCAGTTTTTCTAACGAAACACCAAGCAAAGCATGGTATTAGCGTAGATAATTGATGAAATCCAAGAATATCTCCCAACGTATAGTCTAAACGGGCTGTTAAGCAAGCATCAAAGAAGATTACTGGTAATCTCCCCTTATTATGTAAACCTAGTAGATATGGGGTGAAATAGAATATCCATTTTTCACTATTGGGTGGATGTGTTCCTATTCCATACTCAAAGCCGTGACCAGAATATGCTACAAAACCAGCTCCATTGTTAATCATCTTGTTTAGCATCTGCGGATTAAAAGTGTTCTTAGATGTTAATAGCTCTATTGGGGTGAAGGCAGGTAAATTTTCTTTGATCTCATCAACGGTAACCTCTCCTTCATATACTCCATAGTGTGGATGTGTATCTCCACCGCATAATACTATATTGGTAAACCATTCCTTGTTTACATCTCTTTCATATGAAATAATTTTATTGATAACAATTTCTAGTTCTCTATTACTCTGACAAGGTATCCTCCCTATATGAACATCTGGGTATAAGTCTACATAGTCATCTACCCATCCATGGCGATACTCGCCAAAATAGTTATTATTATTTGTGTCCCATGAACAAAAATTGTGATTAGCATCATAGAGGTCAGCATAATATAGGTCGGTTAATACAGTTAATCGTCCTATCCAAGTTTCCCTAATAGGTAGTTTATCTATACTTCCAATCAGTAGCACATATCTTATACCCCAATTATCCAATGAATTCTTAATGAAGTATTTGATTTTCTCAGCATCGTCTCTACCTTCGACTGGAAAGTAAGATCCATTATATATCTCGTTTAGTGAAACAAGTTTTGTAGGTAAACCTATATTATTTTTATGATCAACAAGAGGTTGAATAGTCTCTATAAATTTACTAGGTGATATAATTAAAAGATCATAAATATCTTCCTTTGGAACTTGATTTGAAGTGATATATGTTACTTGAACCTCCATATGATCAACAAATTCTATAGTATAATTTTCATATCTTATGGGATATAGATGAATGGTAAGAAATATTTTATGCTCACCATCTTCCAAACCACATCCACATCTATAAGAAAACCAACCGCTTTTAGATTCCCTTCTTGATTTTATATAGTCCCATATCACTTTTTGATAATTTCGATTAGTGATGTATTCATCCATTCTAATCTTATATAGCTCTCCATCTAGATGAATCTCCTTGGGTTTCGAGTGACTACAGGAAACCTCAACTATTTTCGTCCCTAGTGGGAAAGAAAAAGTAGTAGTGTAAAAGGGAAGATTCGACGATTCAGACACACTGTTAGTCTCCACAATTTTTATTATAAAAGAATTGTTATTTTTCTCTACTTTAGGATAAGAGAAATCTATACTATATATAAGAACCTTAAGTTCTGATACGCTTCCATAGGAGGAGTTTACATTCAAAATAATTAATAAAATTAGAGTTAACAGCGAAAATTTTTTTATAGACATATGGATTACCAATAAATTAAACAAATCTGTAAATATAAATCTTTTGTATTGAAATTCTTACTTAACCATAGTTAAAGCATTGTTCCATCGTTTAAATTTGAATAGAACTTTTGCAGATGGCTCTTCCCTGTAAGTTGTCGGATATCTCTCCTAAGGAAAATAATTTTTCTAT
>CAZCPZ010000297.1:0-2006 GCA_964499875.1 uncultured Thermoplasmatales archaeon
TAATTCGATGCCAATGATTTTCTTTATGGATGAAACGTGTAGTTGGTGGGGGTGACAAAAAGACACTGTTATTAGAGATACATGTAACATTTATCCTTCTAAAATATATATCAATAGAATAATTTTTATCTAATTCCATACATTTGGGTATGTACATACCTATTATTAGCCCGGTGAAGTAGGTCTTGTTCTCTATAGTTATATTGAATAACTCGTCTTTAGAGTCTACCCATTTATACTCGTGAATTGTAGAATCATAGGTTTGATTAGAAATAGAAAAGTTAGCATATTCTGCGTAGTTAACCCCCTCTATGCTATATTCTATCACAACGCGATAATCACCGGGCTCAACTTGCCCTCCATACGATCCTTCTTGATTCCATGTTCCTTCCCATTTTTTTCCAGGTTCAAGTAGTCCCATCCAATAAACAGAAGCAATGATTGGTTGCCACGTTCCGTTTACGTATTTTTGAATATTCCAATTGCCAAGTAAGATGGTTTTATCTAACGTATTCTTGATACCAAATGTTATTTCCTCATCTATAAAATACTCGTTTTTATTGGTGTATACTTCTACCTTTTTCTCTTCTGCTATAGCAGGTTGACAAATCCACCAGGATACATTACCCAGTATGAGCAAAATGGTTGTAGCCGTGATCAAAATGTTTTTGTTAGCCTTCCTCATTTACAATACCCCTTCTTCGAGTAT
Organism: uncultured Thermoplasmatales archaeon; assembly: GCA_964499875.1. Classification (GTDB taxonomy): domain Archaea; phylum Thermoplasmatota; class E2; order DHVEG-1; family DHVEG-1; genus B44-G15. Next base: position 710 of record CAZCPZ010000297.1, read on the forward strand.
CGAAACGGACAATAAAAAGATTTGTCTTTACTTGCCATGGTGAAGAATAAGCTATGGGTAAGGAAATTTTAATCTTTTAACTACCTCAAGATAAAGGTTTTTCTAAGGATCAAGTGCGGGTGGTAGATATAAAGTTCAAAGTTGGTTGTGGATAAAAAATCCTTCCTGTATCAAGAAAAAACTGAGCTGACAACATATTCGTTTTTAACATGATCAAGAGGCGGTTACTTCCTGTGAAAAGTTGAATGTGTTAGACTCTCCTCATAAAGGCCTTGGATGTTACAATCCAACCCGAAGCATCGTTTCTTTTCACAAAAAGCTTGTGGATCGTTAACAATTAGGTGAGAGATAAAACGGGGAGTACTTGCGTTTATAACGAAAACTTTTAGATGTGAATTGAAGATAACTTTCTAGTTAACCCTAATGTTTTCCTTTTTTAAAAAGAGGAGTATTTGAGGTGATGATATATCCTACAAGAGAGGAACTTAAAAAATTTCTTTGAAAAAGAAATTGCCTTCACAGCCTACTTGGATAGTGTTAAAAACTTGAGAGGAGGCAGTTTATTCCGATTTAAAATTCCTCTAGGATAAAATTTGGTGATACTGGGTTTGTCAAAGTAACCTTATTATAGCTTATAGGTATTCAACATCCCCTTAGAAAGCTGGGGAGGAAACAAAGGAGATGAAGAAAACAGGTTGGATTCTGCTACTACCGCTACTAATGAGTACATTATTAGTAGGATGCTTCGAAGAGAAACATGGTTATCCTATAGCTATAATAGATACATCTATGGGTGTAATCAAAGTTGAGTTATATACTGATAAACTACCTAATACTACTACTAATTTCATTAAACTAGCTGAGGATGGATTCTACAATGGTTTAGTATTCCATAGAGTAATCAAAGATTTCGTTATACAAGGTGGTGGATACTATCCTAATGGTACACTCAAGGAGAGCCCCTATGGTACTATAAAACTTGAAACTCATCCTGATGTAAAACATGTTGATGGAGCAATCTCTATGGCTAGAACAATGGATCCAGATAGTGCTAGCAGTCAATTCTTCATATGTGATGGAGCACAACCACACTTAGATGGACAATACGCTGCTTTTGGTAAGGTTATAGAGGGTATAGATGTTGTTAGAGCAATAGCATCTGTTGAAACCACAACAAAGTATAGTTTGAGGGATTGGCCGGTTGAAAACATCATCATTAATAGTATAACCATTGAGTACCAATAGTGGAGGAGAACTAGGTATGGGTGTATTATCAGATGTAGATATTAAGAGGTTT
>CAZCPZ010000298.1:0-1982 GCA_964499875.1 uncultured Thermoplasmatales archaeon
TCTCTTCAAGAGCCTCTTTTAGTGTAGCGGGTAACTCAGTTATGTTATATTCCCTTCTCTGTTTAGCTGTAAGCTTGTAGACATCGACATTAACTGGGGATTCCCTGGGTCAATCTTTATACTATCTAAACCACAGCAAAAGTAACGGGAATTGAAGATAAAAGTTACTAGATGAATCTGAGCGTCGATATTCTGCTCTATAAGCATTTAGTGCTGCGTGATATATAGGAACCCTTACGAGTGCACTTCTATTCTTAAACGACCGTGTTACAAATATTGGTGCTTCAAACCTAGAACCAGGCGACGATAAGAGTTAACCGTTGGTGCACATGTAGGTGCAGCTTCCGCGTGTATGTTCTAGTATCCCACCAATATAAGTATCTAGTGGTTTGACTCAGTGGAGCCTCATAACTTTTACCTTCCATCTCAAAGGTATATATGTCATCTAGGTCATAAAACATGGGTTTACCTTTACTCCATAGGGATTGATGTACATGCACCCACTTGCGTTATCTCCCAATAATGGTTTAGGCATAAAGGTTGGTGGTAACCATATTCTTCACCTAATCATCCTAGCAACAATATTTGTAGAGATATGATTTTATCAGTTGTTTCAACAGGGCTTCTACCTGGTTTAAAATTAAATCCTACTTGACCTGCTGTTGCAACTTCGTTGTGATGATATTCAACTTCCACTCCCAGTTTAGTAAGTATATCACTCATGGTGTTACGGAAGGCATCTGTTTGATCAATAGGTTGGTGAAGCGAAGTAACCATTTTTGGTTTAATCATATAATTATGAGGTGAATAATACTCTGGTGAATCAGGTTTTATCCCGTAACCCTTGGTTCATCCTCAGATCCAATACTCCAAATGTTTTCCTTTAATCTACTCATCTCTACTCTTCTAAATAGAAAAACTCTATTCTGGTGCAAACCCTGCTTCATCGAAATCCATTTCTTCGGCAGCTTTCATTGCTTCCTCAGCAACAAATCTAGGGTCTCCATCGAAGGGTGTTCCATGGGATGCTTCATGTATATCCACTATTACTCGAGCAACTTTTTGCTTTCCCTCACTCCAAAGTAATGCTACTAGTGTAGTTGGATCTGGGAAGGGCAACCATATCTGATTCATGAATGGATCCAAATCTTTGATGGAGGGTCCATCGAAGCCTATACCTTCTCTCCATGCATCTCCTTTAAGGTATATATCAACTGAGTTAGTGAAGGATCTAAGGTTGACCTATTATATCTGTGAAGCGACCTTGAACCCATCATACCTTCTCTTTTTTTAAGAATAGAGTTTCCCTCCTCTAGAGATACCATATGTTTTACTCTCCTAAATGGAGTCTAATAATGTTTTTCTAGTAGGTTGTTATCATATTTTGTTATTAAAATATCGAATAGAATAATTTACTTTAAACAAAGTTATGTTTCCCAAGTGGATATAAGGAAACATTTAAAACATTTCTAATCTAATACCTATTTTAGGGTGATTTAAGATTAAACTAGGTGGCCAATTAAGATCAAGGGTTATTCTATTATCCAAGCTATTTATGATTCTATCTATTATCCTAGTTCTATGGGTAGTAGTGGTGACAACTGGGACGTATCTATTGGAGGAAGAAGATGGGTGGAGTGGTTTATATCTATCGGAATGGGTTATGATAGTAATTGTACTCCTTGTGGTTTTCATAGTTTTCAATGCCTTCTTCCTGTTTCACCCTTCCATAGTAGCTGTGGTCTCAGAGAGAGGAGAAGAGTTTATTCAAGGTAAAAGAGTATATGAGTATATCTACCCTGAGGGTGAGAAGGAAGGTGTGTTTAGTAAAACCTATGTACCAGTGGATGATGAAACCCTTGTACGTATCAAGATACTACTTAGTCGTTTAAAAGAGGAACATTAACTCTTCAGTATCCCCATCTCTGTGAGTTTCTCTGGTAGATATGTATCTGTTACATAATCTAAACCATATTTCGCTA
>CAZCPZ010000299.1:0-1972 GCA_964499875.1 uncultured Thermoplasmatales archaeon
AAGAGAAGATAACTTTCTTTGTTGAAATACCTCAAAGGGAATCAACAGTGTTTAAAACTAGAGTGATTATGAATAACAAGATAGTGGAAGAGAGAGAATCTGTTACCTCCTTCCCCTAGATAAAATCTTTTAACTCCTCAATATTTGGATTCAATATACCACATTTTCTAACAGGGAATATATCTTCTAACAGATGTACTTCACTAATCCATCTATGATACTCTCTTGTTAAAGTATTACAGAATCTCTTAGCATCCTTGATATCCCTAGCAGCTATTATAAACATCCAATCATATATACCGTGTAGGTAACTACTATACTCAATACTTACACCTATCTCTCTACCTCTATTAAACATTGTTTGATCAATAATCTTAGGTAAAGCATCATCTAGAGGTTCAACTGCTTTCCTAACAAGTATTAGAAATCTTTTTTTACCAAGTTTTTCTTCATCAATAACAGCTGCGTATCCCCATATCTTCTTTGTTTTCTCTAACCTCTTGATAATCCTCCAGACTTTTTGCCTAGAAAACTTGAATTTTGAAGCAATACTATCTATACTTCCTCTTGCATTCTGACGTAACTCGTCTATAACCTTCTCCTCATCCTCTTTCATCTGCTGAACGCTTCTCCTCGCCATTGTATATCACCCTCAACCCAATAGCGGAGATTCCTTCAACCTTGAAAACTCAAGCCCCGTAACAGTTCATAATATAAAAAATATGTGTTTTCGATTATTACCTCAAACTATCATAACAATTGACTTAATTAAACACTCTTTTCCATTTTTTTCTCACAGCATGAAACACATATTAAACCCCATATGGGGTGATTATCTAAGTCGCAGATTGGGTACAACCGGCGACATATACTGCATCTCCTCTTCTCCATTGAAACTCACTCCTCACCAGTTAATCTTATTATAGCTTCTGCTATATCCCCGTTGGTTTCCTCTAAAGCCTTCTTTGCTTCCTCTGCTGTTCTACCTGTTTGATTCATCACCAACTGTATATCCTCCTCGGGTATCCCCATTTTCCTCTCAACTATTCTAGGTGTACCAGTTATCTGGTAACTCTTGTAGCCTTGAGCATCCATCATAGTAACCTCTGCATCCTCAAAGATATACTCTTTCGTATCAGTTTGAATAACTACTTTCTCAACGTTTTTAATCTCCCTAATGGTTATACCAAGCTGCCTCATTATACGAGCCATCTGCCTAGGATTCATCTTACCTGGGAACATATAACTTCACTTAAACTAAATCCAAGGTGACAAATAGATATATATTGATTTGGTTGTTTAACGTTTTTGGTATGATCAATAGCAAAGAAGTTTATGTTCTAGATATAAACTCTGAGTATCTAGGTGTATCAACTGGTGAGCTAATGGAGAATGCAGGGAGAGGAGTAGCAGAGTATATAAAGAAGAGGTATCCAAATGTTAGAAGCATACTGGTTATATGTGGTACTGGTAATAATGGTGGAGATGGGCTTGTAGCAGCGAGATACCTCAATAGTTATTCTTTCAAGGTAACTGTTCTGCTGGTTGGTTATAGAGATGATATAAAAACATCTATCTCAAGGAGAAACTATGATAGACTACTTAGAGAGGATGTAGAGGTTTTAAATAAAGATAACCTAGAGAGATTAGATGAATTGTTGAGTGAAAACGAGTTAATCATAGATGCTCTACTAGGAGTTGGAGTTAAGGGTTCTCTAAGGGAACCATATAGTAGTATAGTGGATAAGATTAATGCTTCTAGTAAAACAATTGTATCCATTGATATCCCAACTGGTCTCGGTACAGATAAACATGTTAAACCATCATCCACAGTTACTTTCCATGACTTGAAGGAAGGTATGGATAATAATAACAGTGGAGAGATAGAGATCATAGATATAGGTATACCAAGAGAAGCAGTTGAATATATTGGACCAGGAGACTTAGCTGTTTATTACCCTAAACCTAAACC
>CAZCPZ010000300.1:0-1963 GCA_964499875.1 uncultured Thermoplasmatales archaeon
TTGAAGCACATATCAAGGTTGCAGTGGAAAACTATGGTAAGACAGTAGAGCATCTACAAAGATTAATGGAAAACCAGAGGAGAGGAGTCGAATGAAGAAGGGATCAAAATTTGAGTTAACTTTGGGTTCAAAATATAGGATTATATCTATTAGTGGAAAGGATGCACCGCTTGAAAGCGAGGGGGTATTTGAAGGGTATATCTCAATTGGTGCTGATGCTCTAGGTTTGTTATTGAAACTAGGTAAAGCCCATAAGGAGTTAAGCGGTAAAATCAGGATTCTACCTATTCAAGCAATCTTAGCAATAGATATATTAGATGCTAAACCTAAAGATGAGGAGGAGAAGGAAAAGGAGATTCCACATTATGTTGGATAAAAATTTTAGCTGAATAACCTAGTTTGTTCTTGGAGTCTATATTTAGTTAACTCTTCAAATAACTCGTCTTCCTTTAGAATCTTTATTATTTCATCTGGTTGAGAAGATAGTTTAATCTCCCTGGTTCTACCGTATCTACCTTTGGAGATTACACGAGCAGTAATAATACCAAGCATATCTAATTCAGATATGAGATCAGCGACTCTACGTTGGGTTAGTGGATCAACTCTTGTTTTTTTACATAACTCTCTATATACCTCGAAGACTTCACCAGTTGTTATAACCCCCCTGTTTCCACTGGAAATCCCTTGTTTACCATGTAGAACTATTGATAGAAGAATAAGTTTAGAGTGAGTTGGTAACGTCTTAACAACTTCTGTGATTCTATCTATCTCTATCTTATTCTGAGCGAGTCTAACAAATCTCTTCGTAATCCTTGGGGAACCTTCTCTTTCTGCTAACTCAGCAGCCATTCTAAGTAAATCAAGGGCTCTTCTTGCATCACCGTGTTCCTGTGCTGCAAGTGCTGCACATAGTGGTATAACATCATCATCTAATACACCTGGTTTAAGAGCTATCTCAGCTCTCTGCCTTAGTATGTCCTGTAGTTCACTGGCATCATATGGTGGAAATATCAGGTTCTCTTCTCCAAGACTTGATTTAACTCTTGGATCGAGAAATTCCGTAAATTTCAGATCATTGGATATGCCAACTAGAGAAACCTTTGCATGGTTAAGATAACTGTTTATCCTAGAGAGATTATAGAGAGCCTCATCGCCCTTGAGTTTATCCACTTCATCTAGTATAATAATTGTTACTCCACCATTTTTATCAATCATGTGTTTAAGTTTTGCATACACTTCATCAGTAGGCCAACCTGTGAAGGGTATCCTCTCTGACCAGTCAGTAATGAAATGATTAGCTATATTCTGAAGTAACCTATACTGTGTATCAACTACCTCACAGTTAATGTATACAAAATTAACGGGTCTACCAAGTTCTTCACCTTTCTTAACTAGTTCTTTACCAACAAATTTTGTAACAGCTGTTTTACCAGTACCAGTTTTACCATAGATGAATATATTAGATGGAGTCTCTCCTCTCAACGCTGGAACTAGAATTGATGCCACATCACTGATCTCTTTTTCTCTATGCGGTAAAACATCTGGCATATAGGATGGACGCATCGCTTCACGGTTTATGAATAAACCATTGGATCTCAATAGATGATCAAATATATCACTAGTAATAGTTTTCTGTGGAAAGACTCTCACCCCAATGAGAATTTGAAATAGTTTAACTGTATTTAACATTAATCATATATCTGATTTTAAAGGGGAACCCCTTTATTTCAACTGGAGAAATATTCTTATATCATAGATTATGAAGATATTACATTACCGTTTTAATAAGGGTAATAATATATATCCATATTTGGAAATCGCTAAATAATAGAAAGTCTATAAGTATTTGGGTATATTCACATCACATTCATTAAGTATACACTAGTCCATTCACTTGCCACTTCCACACGAAATAAAGGGGTCCCTCCCTCGTTTATTTTCATAGAATCCATAGAAGATCATA
>CAZCPZ010000301.1:0-1934 GCA_964499875.1 uncultured Thermoplasmatales archaeon
ACAGCGGAGAGACCCCTTGATATATTCTTCTATGAGATACTATCAATAGAGGGTATGGAGATTAATACACAGTGGGATGGATTAAATCATCTTAAAAACTGGGGTTTAAAGATTAATCCATTAGTTAAGAAATGTAGGAGCATAGAGGAAGCTATCAAGTATCATGATGATATGGGTGAGGAGAGAGAAGAGCTCTCCTACGAGATAGATGGAGTGGTTATAAAAGTAGATAGAATAGATTACCAGGAGAAACTAGGTGTTAAAGCTAGATCACCAAGATGGGCTATAGCCTATAAGTTTCCACCTAGAGAAGAGGAAACAAAGATAATGGATATAGTAGTACAAGTAGGTAGAACAGGTGCACTTACACCAGTTGCACTTCTTAAACCAGTTGATGTAACAGGTGTAACAGTATCAAGAGCAACACTTCATAACCAAGACTTCATTGATCAAATGGATGTTAGAATAGGAGACAAAGTTAAGGTTGCTAGAGCAGGAGATGTCATACCAGAGGTTGTAGAGGTTATAAGAGAAGCTAGAACTGGTAGAGAAAAAAAGTTTCATATACCATCAACCTGCCCAGTTTGTGGATCCAAGGTTGTAAAAGATGGAGCATTCTATAGATGCACCGGTGGACTTTCTTGTCCAGCTCAACTTAAGAGGAGTATAGCACACTATGCATCTAAGGATGCAATGGATATAGAGGGGCTTGGCAGGAAAAACGTTGATCTACTAGTAGATGAAGGAGTAATCAAGAGGGTAAGTGACTTGTATACACTTAGAAAAGAAGACCTGGTTAACCTACCGAGATTCGCTGATAAATCAGCTGAGAATCTAATAAAAGGTATAGAGCAGAGTAAGGATAGAGATCTCGGTAGATTCATTTATGCTCTAGGTATACCTAACGTTGGAGAACACATGGCTAAGGTTTTAGCAGAGCACTTTGGTACACTAGATAAACTAATGAATGCAACTGAGGAGGAACTCCTTAATATAAGAGAGGTTGGACCAGAGACAGCTAGTAGTATAGTATCATTCTTCAAAGAGGAGAAAAATAGAGAAGAGATACAACGTATGAGGGAACTTGGAGTAAAAGCAACTTATATGAAAGCTGAGAAAAAGAAAGGTGTACTAGAAGGTAAAACCTTTGTATTCACAGGTGCACTCAAAGAGTTTAGTAGAGATGAAGCAAAAAGGATAGTAGAAGAACTTGGTGGAAGAGCAGCTAGTAGCGTTAGTAGAAACATTGATTACGTAGTAGTTGGAGAGAAACCTGGTTCAAAGTATGAGAAAGCAAGAAAACTAGGTTTAAAGATTATAACAGAAGAAGAGTTTAAGAAACTAATAGGGAGAGAATAAATGTATGGAGTGTAGAGTAGAGAAGAATAAGAAGAGTTGTAACTGCAGTTATCCATACTGTGATAAAAAAGGTGTATGCTGCGAATGCCTTAGATACCATCTTAGTCAAGGAGAATTCCCAGCTTGTTTCTTCCCAAATGATGTAGAGAAAACCTATGATAGATCCATAGAGCGTTTCATACAGGTATACCAAGAGAGAGGTCGATGGTGGTAAAAACTAGATCTTCTCTATCTCTAATATATACACAACTGTACCCCACATGTGAATACTAACTTGGTCATCAAGAATCCTCAAGGTGAAACGTACTCTTAAACCATTTTCCATGAAATCCTCCGGTAGATTCACTGGGTCATAATGTGCTCCATCATCTGCTACAATCCCATAGAAGCCACCTTCTAGATCCACGTATTGTATTCTACCTGTACCCTCAACAATTTTATCATCTAAACACCCAGGTAGAGATAATAAACTACCTATTGATAAGAGAATTAGAAATAAGCTTAGATACCTCATATGTTTCTAATCACCTCCCATAGATTAAAAGGTTTCATCATTTTTATAGATTACACATGAG
>CAZCPZ010000302.1:0-1917 GCA_964499875.1 uncultured Thermoplasmatales archaeon
ATAGATGTCTACTGTTAAGTTACCAGTATAGTATGATACTACTGTGAAGTTATAATTAGTGGTTCTAAATCTCCAACCAGTTTCACCTATAACTTCTACGTAATAGTATACCTTGTCTCCTCTACTAAAAGGTCCACATGTATAGTTAAAGGAACTATTTTCACCGTCATTGTATCTATAGTGTTGTGTAGATGGAATTGAGTAGACAACTAGTGTAGCATAATTAACTCCAGTGTAATTAGAGATATCAACATGGAATGTAACATTATCTTGCTCTGTAACTATGGCAGGTTTATAGGAGATGTTAACTTCAATGTTAGCTGAGTATTCATTAACCACGTTAACCATAGTGGTTAATATATTATTACTCTCATTTAGCTCTGGGATTAAATCTGTAGAGTCAACTCTTACCACTATTTGATACTCGCCTTCTCTCTTCGGTAACCAATATATGGTGATATCAGAGTGGATACTACCAGCAGCTATTGTAGGTATCGAGAAATTATGGGTTTCACTATCAACACATAGTGTTCCATTACAGGGTATGCTATCATTTAATCCATTATTCCTTATGTATAGTTTAATAGAAACCATGTTATCAACTAGAGCAATCTCTGGTTCTATAGTAACTCTGTAAATCTCTAGATCAATAGAAATCATCGTTGTTGAAGACACTGCTCTAGTTATTTCAACAAAGTTGTTATCCTCCATAATTTCCTCTATCTTATTGTAACAATCAGCGGTAAAAGAGATATTGTAACTACCAGGGTACATAGGCTGCCAATGGATTATAAGCTCGGTGGATTCAGAGACATTCAATCGGGGTATCGAGATATATCTAGCAGTATAGTTAATCAATAGTTTACCAGTGCATTCTGGAGATACTTCTTCACCTTGGTTTTTTACTCCAATTATTATAGTAACATTTTCATTTATAGAAGGGTTAAATGGATCTGTTTTTATATACTCCACTGCTAGATCGGGTTTACCAAAAGTTTCTACAGTGAAGTTATATGCATGCCAATACCTTGGACCAGTTTTATTATACCACCCAGTTTTTGGATTATAAAACATTATCTCATATGAAGGCCAGATACTCCAATTACCTTCCTCATCTAAGTTAAGTGTTGTTTTAAAGAATATATTATCCCCAGGTTTAAAAGTATAGTTTTGATAAGATGATCCAACTATTCTCTCAACTCCATTAGAATCTATAACCGCTAGAAATATTCCATGGCTTCCAAGTTTTATATCCTTTTGATCTGAATTCGTCATTCTAAAAGATATATTTATCTTCTCACCCACTATTATTGGTTGAACCCCCGTTACTTCAAAGTCCATTAAAGTAATATTATCCTCTGATGTATCTGGTCCCTTATAATAGTATAGAATCTCTCCTTTAACCTCCGTTACTATATTAATAGAGAGTAAGCTAACCACTACTATAATTACAAAAAACCTCTTTGCTACTATACTAACTCCTCCTTAGTTTTTACTGGAACCAACTTAAGTAAAACATTTTATTTAAATATTTTGATTTATCTGTGAGTTTGTTGAAGAATTCATGTTTAATTTTCGGCTTATTTGTTTCTTTATTTCCAGTAATCTTTTTACTTAGTCTCTAACTCCACCACCTAGGTTTAATAGTTGGGTCTCCTAGTAGTATGACAACGTCGCTTCCGCAGCTACAGCGATTCTTTCCTTCTTGGAATGCTTCACCAATTGATCTACCTTGAATGAAGACTTTGTTTAGTATAGTTGGGTTTAATCCATGGCCATCGCATATGAGTGTGTTTCCTCTCCAAGATGCAACTCCTAGGTCTACGAATCCTAAGCAGGCTATTCTACCTGATCTCAATACATGGGTTACGAATAATAGGTGTTTATCATCTGTTGAATAGTATGCTGCTGTGAGGC
>CAZCPZ010000303.1:0-1904 GCA_964499875.1 uncultured Thermoplasmatales archaeon
GAGATATTCTTTACATCAGGAGGTACAGAATCAGATAACCTTGCTATAAAGGGGGTAGCATTCAAAAACAAGGATAAAATAGGAACTAAGGGTCCACATATCATTACATCCTCTATAGAACACCCAGCGGTTCTAGAGACTTGCAGATACCTAGAGACACTGGGTTTCAAAGTTTATTATCTACCAGTTGATGAATATGGTTTAGTTAACCCAGAAGAAATTAATGAGGTAATAACAAGAGATACCTTCCTAGTAACTATTATGTTTGCAAATAATGAGATTGGGACTATAGAACCAGTTGAGGAGATAGGGAGGATTGCTAGGGATAATAATGTTGTATTCCATACTGATGCGGTTCAAGCTATAGGTAAAGTAGAGATTGATGTAGAGAAACTCAATATTGATCTACTCTCATTATCTGCTCATAAGATCTATGGTCCAAAGGGAGTTGGAGCATTATATAGGAGAGAAGGAGTTGAGATTCAACCACTTATACATGGAGGGGGACATGAGAAGGGTTATAGGAGTGGTACACTGAATACACCTGGTATAGTTGGACTGGGAAAAGCCTGTGAATTAGGGAGGAAACGATTACCTAATGATGTACCATATATGATAAAACTTAGGGATACTTTGATAAAAGGTATATTAGATAGGGTTGAGGAGAGTTATCTAAATGGTCACCCTGAGTTTAGATTAGCAAATAATGTTCATGTTAGATTCACAGCTGTAGAGGGGGAGTCACTTCACTTGATGTTAGATGAACATGGAATAGCAGCTGCAACGGGATCAGCTTGTTCATCTAAAGATCTTAAACCATCTCATGTATTAACAGCGATTGGTTTAAAACCTGAGGAGGCACATGGTTCACTTAGACTAACACTAGGTAGAATGAGTACAATGGATGATATAGAGTATGTTCTAGAAGTATTACCAAGTGTTGTAGATAAACTAAGAGAGATGTCACCGCTATGGAGTAGATAAAAGGTGGTTTGGAGGTAAAAACCGGTATGTCTGGGATGTATAGTGAGAAGGTAATGGAACACTTCAAGAACCCTAGGAATGCCGGGGAGATCAAGGATGCAGATGGTGTTGGAACAGTTGGAAACCCAGTTTGCGGGGATATGATGACGATATATATCAAAGTTAAGGATGATAGGATTGAGGATATAAAGTTTAAAACATTTGGATGCGCAGCAGCTATAGCGACGAGCAGCATGATAACAGAGTTAGCGAAGGGTAAAACCATTGAGGAGGCAGAGAAGATAACTAGGGATGATGTTGCAAAAGAATTAGATGGACTACCACCTGTGAAGATACATTGCTCCAATCTGGCAGCTGATGCATTAAAAGCAGCTATAGAAGACTATAGAGAGAAGAGAAGTAGAGGTGAGAGAGGTAGTTGAAAAAGGCTTGTATTGAGATTGATGGTTGGAGAGCAAATATAAGGTTTTCATCAGCTCATATAATACCAAGGTATGAGAAATGCGGTAGACTCCATGGTCACACCTATGCTATCCATGCTAGGATAACAGGTGAATTAGATGAGAATGGTATAGTAATAGATTTCTCATTGGTGAAGAATACTCTTAGAGAGATTACTAATGAGTTGGATCATAGAGTACTAGTTCCAGGTATGGATAGAGGAGTTAAATTGTTAGATTCAACTGTTGAGATAGAGAGTAATGGTAAAAGATATATTATACCAAGGGAGGATTGCGTGGTTCTACCTATAACTTCTACCTCAGCGGAGAATATAGCAAACTATATACTAGATAAACTAGTGGAGAAACTAGATAACAATGGGTTATATGAAGTAGAGGTTAAGGTAGATGAGGGACTAGGTCAAGGTGCAAGGGTTAAGAGGAGTCTAAGATGAAAGCTGTGGTGCTTCTCTCAGGTGG
>CAZCPZ010000304.1:0-1892 GCA_964499875.1 uncultured Thermoplasmatales archaeon
CACTTTCTTCAGTTCTTGCAAAACCTTCTACAGAAGAGCCATCAAATCCCTTTCCGTTTTTAATCAAATCTTCAAAATCTTCTATAGGAACTGTGAAGTCCAGCATTCTTCCGAGAATATCGACGAAAATAGGTCTAATGAATTTCACATTTTTATCTTTGAATTCTTTTATTTGTTCTTTTACCCTTCCCATATTCACATTCAAATTATAAAGCATTTAATAGGCTTTTTCTTTCTACGAGCTGACGCCGATTGCATATAACCTCTCCAGCATATACTAACGGTCTCAATGAAGCTGGGATGTCCCGAAGAGTGGGGTGTAGCCGTAGTATGTCTGCTTGTTATTTGATGCGCTGCATCGTTCTCTATTCCTGTCACAGACGAGAGAAAATATCATTTATCTTATCTGCTGATTAATTGTCACAAGGTTAACCCTTTGCTCGCTGAAATAAAATAGCTAACACGGCAGTTGCAACAGGAAATATACGACACCACAAATGCGAGAGAAACCATCGTAGCATCATGATCCTCAACCCACCTAAAATGACACCTACAATATACCTGCCACGCCGTTCATGATAAAAACCATCGTAACTATCTCTCCAATTTATCCCCGCTGAAAACTTGACTAACAAAAAATCACAGCCAAGCCCATGAAGCCGTAAACCTATGCCTTTAATCATGTTTGTGATTGAGTAGAGGCCACCAATAACAAATCGTTCAAGTCCTTCTATATATCTGGAAGAGGCTTTTCCATGTCACAGTCAGTAAAACCAGTAGTTAGCAGGACACTGTCAACTTTTTTGCCTCCAACATGGATTATAGATGACACACCATGCTAATTGCCCCAATTTTTTGATACTCTCCAGTGAGCTATGATATGGGATCTCTTCCAGAATCGTTTTACTCGAGATTCGAATAGACTATACCATTATTGTTCTATAGCATTTCTTTCTCCAAATGTCTGGTGTTTATATCTTAAACCTAGTTTTTGTAGAGTCCAGCGATACCAGGGTCTTCTATCTACTAGAATCAAAGGTTTACCATGCAGTATTCCAAAATCTTTCTCAGGGAAATATATTGCATCTAGAGATGTTCTGGTTGTAGAGATATGTACTGCTAGGGTACTCAGGATCATCTACATCTATGGGCACTCCAAATATAGATCCACTGAGTCTCTAGTTTAATCTTAGTCTCATCTACCGCTGTTGCCCTACGATCCCTTCTCTCCTGAACAAATAATGTCTTCAAATTTGAGGTACCATTTACGTAATGCTTCATGAGAAGAGGATTCTATACATCCAGAAGATCTCCCTTACTTTTCTATATGATATACCTGCGTGATAGATCAAGGTTGCTAGAATCTTGATCTCCAAACTCTTCCTAATTCCAATTGAAAGATTTTTCTATCCACAACCAACTCTAAAACTCTATCCAGCAATGGTGCATCCCCTCCTAGAATCAAACTGGATTCTGGGAGGGGTAATAACCCTCTCTTATTTCAAATTATCTCCTCTCAAAAAAAGTTGGCAGTCTCGCAGATATAATAGAAATCTTTAAACCCTATTTTTTATTCTTCCTATGGATAGTTAAAGATCTTCCTTGGAAAATAAGGGGTGAGTGAGAGATGGATAATAAAATAGAGATTGGAGAAAGGGGGTTTAATTTGAAATCAACTCATATAACGATAACACTTACTATATCATTGTTCTTGGTTGCAATCATTGCAATAACAGGTTCTGCAGCTGTTATAACTGTTGGTCCACCTGGATCAAGCGCTAATTATAATTCTATTCAAGATGCTATTAATAATGCAAACAATGGTGATACTATACTGGTTTGGAATGGAACATATAATGAGAATGTTATTGTTGATAAGATGGTGAGTATTA
>CAZCPZ010000305.1:0-1881 GCA_964499875.1 uncultured Thermoplasmatales archaeon
CTCTACCGGGGTTACTATTCATTGATACACCCGGGCATCATGCTTTTACAACTCTTAGAGCCCGTGGTGGCTCACTAGCAGACATAGCTATACTAATCATAGATATCATAGAGGGTTTTAAACCACAAACATTTGAATCTATTCATATTCTAAAACAATATAAGACGCCATTTGTAGTAGCATTAAACAAGATAGATAAGATTAGTGGATGGCAGAAGACAAACCATATTGGGAAGAAGAGGATTGAGAGTCAACCTAGTAGAGCTAGAGAGATTTTTGATGAGAAAGTCTATGAAATAATTGGTACACTCTTTGATGAGGGATTCAAAGCGGAACTCTACTATAATATCACGGATTTCCAGCGGACACTTAGCATAGTACCAATCTCCTCAAAAACCGGTGAGGGAATACCGGAGCTCCTAATGACAGTTGTAGGATTAGCGCAACGATTCCTAGAGCAACAACTACATATAGAAAGGGGACCAGCAAAGGGAACAGTACTAGAAGTTAAAGAAGAAATAGGTTTAGGAACAACCATTGACACCATAATATATAATGGAGTATTAACAATCAATGATACAATAGTTGTTGGAACTAAGGATGAACCAGTTGTCACAACAATCAAAGCATTACTTAAACCAAAACCATTAGATGAGATAAGAGACCCTAGAGAGAGATTCGATAGCGTTAAGGAAGTACATGCTGCATGTGGAATAAAAATATCTTCACCAAACCTTGAAAACGTTGTACCAGGAGCACCACTTAGAGCAGTAAAAGATAACCTAGAGGAGGTTATAGAAGAAGTTAGAAAGCAAACAAGGATAGAATTCGAACTCGATGAAGATGGAATAATAATAAAGGCAGATACCATAGGGTCCCTAGAAGCACTCATCAAAGAATCTAGGGATAAAGGTATAGCAATTAGGAAAGCAGATATAGGTAATGTCTCAAAGAGAGATGTCATAGAAGCAGATGCAACACAGGATCCACTCAACAAGGTTATCTTCGCATTCAATGTCAAGGTGTTACCAGAAGCACAAGAAGAACTACAAGGTAAAGATATAGTGGTTTTCAGAGAAGATGTAATCTATACCATTATGGAGAAATACGATGAATGGCTTGAGAAAACAAAGGAGGCATTAGAGAAAGCTAGGAGAGAAGAATATGTACACCCTGGTATGATACGTATACTACCGGAATACATATTCAGAGTTAGCAACCCAGCGATAGTTGGAGTAAGGGTACTCGCTGGGAGGATCAAAGAAGGAATAACACTTATGAGAGAGGATGGTAGACTAGCTGGTAAAATAAGAGGTATACAATCACAGAATAAACCCCTTGAAGAAGCGAAACAAGGAGAAGAAGTAGCTATATCCATTGATGGAGTAACAGTAGGAAGACAAATCAAAGGAGGAGATATACTATACACTGATATACCTGCTAAAGATGCAAAGAAGCTTAGAGAAATGAATGTATTAACAGTAGATGAGAGAGATGTGCTTGAGAAGATCTATGAGATAAAACGGAAGATGGATAAATTCTGGGGAATTTAAAATATATCCATTAACTCTCTCTTCTCATTTCTATTTTCTAACTATACTATCCTTTAGAATATCACGTTATTACTATATATCAAAATTTATTTAATCACAATCCACTCTATAAAAATCCTAATATAGATCCTTTTGATACCCCATTAAGGATGCCACTGGAGAGTGTACGAGTAATCAAACAAGTAGAACAAGAAGCTTTACAGAGGATTAAACAGGCAGAAGAAGAAGCAGAACACATCATAAGAAGAGCTAATGAGAAAGCGGAGGAAGAAAAGAATCGTATACTAAAAGAAGCAGAGGATAAAATCGAAGAGTTAAAAAAACAATG
>CAZCPZ010000306.1:0-1876 GCA_964499875.1 uncultured Thermoplasmatales archaeon
TTATCTTACCCTTTGACACACCCATGAGTTCACCAGGGTTCTCACAGAGAAGCTGTATAACCCTATGATATGAGATTATACCTCTCCTAGATAGATAGAGAAACAAGGGATACATTGTTTCAACACCTGGTACACCAGAAGGGGCATCATTGAACACCGTTTTCTTTTCATCTATGAGATGAGGAGCGTGATCAGATTCTAGGATACCCCTTCTACCTCTCAACAGTGTTTCAAAAACCTTGGATTGCTCCATCTTACCTCTAATAGGAGGGTTTGTTTTAAATAATGACTCTATTTTTGGAGGAGTATCTATGTTTAGTAAAGCATGATGAGGAGTTACACCATAGCTTATATCACTTTTAGTTTCTAATATTTTGAGGGCCTCATAGGAGGATACATGACATATATGTTGTACCCCTCCTCCATGTTTTAGAATACCTTCCACTGCTTTAACTTCACACGCTAATGGTCTAGCTCTTAGATGATCCCTTAGATTCCTCTCTACTCTATTATTCCTCTCTAAACATTCTTCATCCTCCGCGTGGAATAAAATGGGTTTCCCAGTATCCTTCAACTTCATCATTACTTTATCAAGTAGATTCATTGGGAGATAAGTTGAGGAAGTGGTTTCACCGAGATAGATCTTGAAGCCACTACACAGCTTAGCAAGCCTAGATAAGAAGGCTATGTTTCTCTTGGTTACACCAGAGTATAAACCAAAATCTATATAGGAATGCCTAGAGACTCTCTCCTTCTTCTCTAATAATCTATTAGCTGTGGTCACTGGAGGGTTAGTATTCGGCATATCAAATACACATGATATTCCTCCATATGCTGCTGCTACTGAACCAGTTGCAAAATCCTCTTTATATGTATACCCCGGTTCACGGAAATGCACATGAATATCTATACCAGCTGGTAGGATGATAGAATGAGGGAACCTCTCTTTCTCCTCACCTCTTAGAATCTTCTTAACCCTAGTTATTCTACCCTCTGTAACTCCTATACTGCACTCTAAGAAACCCCTGCTAGTATAGATTCTTCCTTCCACAACTAGTTCATCCATGGAGTGGTTTCTCCTCAACTCTACCTCTAGGTTCCACCTCTGTGAATATCTGCCCTGAGAAAGTATAAATCTTGGTATCCTCATCAAGCCAAGCATCTGGTGGCAACCAAGCCTTCATACAAGTATGAGCCAGGAATTCTTCTGTATTCCATTTTTCCTCAACCGGTACTTGAGGTAGAAGTAAACCAGAGTAGCTCCCTTTTCTAACAATTAAGCCATCTCTACCTATCTTAATCTTAGATGGATATTCTCTTGGATTAGAAACCCTTAGTAATCTAGGTGGAGTGAGAATGGTGACTTCCACAACTATATCATCAAGCTCATCTCTAGATAAAGGAGGGAATCTTGGATCACGAGTCGCTGAGATTGCTGCTTCCTTCAAGGCGTCTTGAAGAGACATAATAGGCTCAGGTATTCCAATACAGCCTCTTAACATATGAGATGGGTGAGTATGAATGGTTACAAAGACTCCTTGTTTCTCTCTGAAAACTCCTCCTAGATCAATACTGGGTAGAGGGTTTTGTTTAACATACGCCTCTATAACGTCTCTTGCAAACCTAACTGCTTTCTCTCCTTCCCTTAACTGCATTAAGAAAACTGTAAGAGATGAAGGTAGATAAACCTTAGTTTTAGAGTTTATTCTTCTCTCATCAATGGGATATTAAATGTTTTTCTTCCCTCACCGGCGTTAACAGTGAGACGTCCCTCATATTTATATGTTACAATTACTCCACTCACGTTTGCATGATGAACAATGGATACATTGTATACACCAGGTCTAAGGTCAACAGTATAGTAACCTGTTTCATT
>CAZCPZ010000307.1:0-1863 GCA_964499875.1 uncultured Thermoplasmatales archaeon
ATCCATCTAGCATTCAAGTTTGGTCTAACCTCTGGATTAGATGAACTCGTTATTCTTTTTTCCCTTCCAGTTAAAAGATTATACATATAGATATCCCAGTTTCCATTCCTGTTATCCTGCCACACAACAATGTTCCCATAGATTCTAGGTTGAATCTGATCATTTTCATCTCTTGTAATCCTCTGTTCACCTACAGATGGCTCATAAACATAGATATCCCAATTCCCATTTCTATCATCTTGATAAACAATCTTATCATTATATACAGAGGGGTTAACCTGGTTTCCCTCTATATCTAGAGTATAGTTCATTCCTGATACTTGTTTAAATTCATCAACAGTTATAAACATATAAGCTATATCCCAGTCTCCTTCATCTCTCCTCTGCCATACAACTAGATCATCATCCATATCCACATCTGGATTGCATTCATTTAATGTTGAATTCGTTAAACGTCTCTCCATACCTATTAAAGGTGATTCTACTAGAGGAGTTGATGGTATATGTATGTATATATCATTACTAGTATCAGGGTAGTATATGCTGTATACAACATATTCTCTTCCTCCCCTAGGGGTTTTAACTTCTTTTGACTGAATATATACTATCCTTTCCTCCTCTACTTTATATCCAATTAACATGTGTTCATCATTTACTGCTCCTTCAAACCCATTAGTTACAAAGGGGTTAAACTGATTTCCTGGGAAAGAGAATAGGTGACTTTCACCTGTTAAAATATCAACTCTTTTAATATCCATATCATTATAGTTGAAAACCTCAAAGTAAACGCTGTTTCCTCTAAGCTCTGGACAGGAAGGCCAGTTTGGTCTAGCCATTGGTATAGCAAATGGTGATGCTAGAATTGTTATATGTGGAGTACTAGAGTAGAGTGGCGAGTTATCTATGAATTCTTGTAGTATAGCGTCTACCTCGGCGTAGCTGAGTGTAGGTGTCCCTACTATAACACTTTTCTTAGCAGCAGCTAAGAATGGTGCAAGAAGCGATTGTTTATAGTAACCCTCACTAAACCCTATTACATCAGCAGATCCATTTACTCCAATCCACTGGTCAAGGGGGTTAACAACTATAATGTCTCTCATACCAGCTGCTATTAAATTCTCTTGTAACTCCTCTAGACTCCAATGCACCTCTATATATGCATGGGATTCTATCTCTTCTATTTCACTCTCACTGAATTCCCCTATCAAATAAACTCTTCTATGATATATATCCTCTGAGTTGTAATGCCCTTGGAATAGTAACGGTGAATCTATGAGAGATGCATACTCTGCCGCAACCAGTGCTACACTATATTCATCCTCCGTTATAACAACTTTATCTATATCACTCCAAAACCTATAATTTAACTCTTGTAGAGATGCATCTGTTACTCTAATTGTATTTGAAATCCTTGATAATACATCATATCTAGATGTCCCTAGGTTAATACTCCATCTTCTCTTAATCTCCTTCTGAAAACCTGGTAGTTTATCCTCCGGTAATCTAATATTCAGAACATTTGACTCCTCAGTTTCTAGTCTTATAACCTCTATCTGACTCCTCCTAAGGTTAGCTCCAACTG
The DNA here is from genome assembly GCA_964499875.1 of uncultured Thermoplasmatales archaeon. Taxonomy (GTDB): domain Archaea; phylum Thermoplasmatota; class E2; order DHVEG-1; family DHVEG-1; genus B44-G15. Next base: position 1,583 of record CAZCPZ010000307.1, read on the forward strand.
GTTTACCAGCTGATAGTTTACCTAGAAGAATAGGTGGTGGATCCCCTATCAAGATAACCTTAGTTGCCTCCCATCTATTATTTAGGAAGTTAATTATAGGCTTAGTATCTACAGCTCTATCATTCTCATAGTGATAAACAAGTGTTGGTATAAATATAGTTCCATATGGATGAGTCCCCTCTCTAGTAACATGTCTGCTAAAGGTTGGGTTGGATAAAATACTGGTATTGTACTCCCTCCATATGGATATTGGTACTAGTGTGAGTACTGTTCTCCAATCT
>CAZCPZ010000308.1:0-1827 GCA_964499875.1 uncultured Thermoplasmatales archaeon
CTTCCAAAATGGTATGCCTGCAGCTGCAAACTTTCATACCTCAACTAGTGAGGAAGAAGCTGTTGCAGTTTTAATTATAAGATTATTAGAGGGTGATGTCGCTCATCATAATGGGAAACTACCGTCCTCCACGAGAGATGTTCTAATAAAACACTTAGGAGGAATTAATGGTTCAAAACTCGCTAGATGGGTGGAGGAGCCAACATTTGCTCCTTCCTATGGTGCTCCAATAGGCTCAGAGTATAACGAGGATATCAGCAAAGACTACCCTGTTGGTGAACAATGGGCGATGAATGCAGTATACCATGATGGTGTATCTCTAATAGTTGATAATCTCGATGATGAAGAAATAACTTGGTTGTACCATGATATTCAGAATGCTACTGGTAAGAGTATTAGATACTATGGAGTAGAGGGTTACGATAAACAGATCTTTAACATCTTCTCCTTCCTGGCTGATAAAAGCTTGTTATTAGTTGCAACGCAAGCAGGTGGTAACCCGGAGGATGACTTCGTTGAGATAAAATTTGTAACCAAGAGTAACCAAGAGTTAAGTTATGAAGAGGTTAAGGAGCGGTCAACTACTCAAAGTATGCATGACCCAGTTGTTAAAACTAAAACTGTTTACAAGGATGCCTACTTCGACACCATGTTTTATCGTACCTATATAGGGATGTCTCTAGGTGACCCCGGTGGTAAGAGGGAACCTGATTTCCAGATTCCATGTTTGAATATGAGACATTTCTATGCCCAGTATGTCTCTCCATACTCTAAGTATCCATACTATACTGGTAAGAGTGCAGTGGTTATAGCAAAATACTACGAGGGTGCATATATAAATGGAACGATCCTCTTTGAAGGTGAACCACAGGATTTACAAGTTGTAGTTAGACAAAATGTAACTATCTATGGTGGAGAGGTACCCATTGATCATGATAGTGTTGTTGCAGTTAATGGATCCTTCCATGTAATTGCTCCTGCAGGGAATGTTACTCTACAGATTAGGAGATACCCGGAGCTAGGGTTAAACGCATTTGCTATAACTAATATCACTTTTAATAAAAACAATGACCCTAATCTAGCACCTATAACAGAAGAAGAAGCTATGAGGTTAACTGGTAACTTTACTCGAATGGTAACCGTTGAGATACAACCAGCTACTATACAAGGGTATATCTATGATGAACGGGGTAATGATACTACTTATAATGCCTCTATCGATAAACCTGTTGAGGATGCTATAGTTACTGTTAGAGGAGTTGAGAGATTCAAGAATGACTCCACGGAGGTAGAAGAATACGATGGTGATATGATACGAGTTGTTAAAACAGATTCCAATGGCTTCTATAACATATCTGGTTTACTACCAGGTTACTATGCCATATTGGTGGAGACACCTGAGGGATTCCAAATCGAATATAAACTGATTGCTGTACCAGAGGGTTTAACTATGCATAATGTGTCTCTTCCAAAACCAGGTAACCTCTCAGGTGTAGTATACTTTGATGAGAATGAGAATGATAGATATGATAGCGGAGAAGAGATTAAGGATGCTACTGTCAACCTCATCTATACTACTACAGGTGTTGATAGGGTTGTTAATACGACACTTACTGATGGAGAGGGTAGATATCTATTCCAATCCATAGTACCTGGTGATTACAGAGTAGAGGTTACAAAGGATTCCATATATGAGGGCTCAGAGGATGTATCTATAGAGGAGAGTGAGAGTAAAATTGTTAACATTACATTAGACTATATACCAGTAACCGTTGAGGGAACAACAATGGATGAGGAAACAATGATGAGCATAAGTAATGTATCAAT
>CAZCPZ010000309.1:0-1800 GCA_964499875.1 uncultured Thermoplasmatales archaeon
ATCTATGAGGAAAGATGGGTTGAAGAAGGATATAGGAGTCTCTATTGGATGGCCTCTAAGATGAATATTCCTAGGTGTGATTACACCTAGTCTCTTAACTATATCCACCGTCTTATTCTCCCTATGAAAATCCCAGTTACCTTCTAAACGAGGGAGCATCCCACCTCAACGGGTTTATAGATAAAATTAATATTACTTATAAATTTTACAGAAAAAATCAAAGAGGTGATGGATTGTGAGGATTGCTTTATTAAGTAGATGGAATGCTACTTGTGGAGTTTCTATGCATGCAGAGATGATCACTAGAGAATTCCTCAATATGGGATTAGATGTTAAGGTATTTGCACCATATATAGAAAGTGCAGATAAATGGTGGCATCATAAAGTAATCAGGGAAGATGAAGACTTTGTTATAAGATGCTACAATGAGTTGAACCCTAATAGCATGGAAGGAGGAGGGGTGGAAGAGGAAAATATTCTAAGTGAGGATTTCGATGCCCTCTTAGTTGAATCCTATACTAGTATCCCATATGAGGATGTAGAGAGGTTAGTCACTAACTTGAGAAATCAAGGTATAGCATCATATGTCATTATCCATGAGGGTTCAAGAGATGAGATAAAGTATTCAACACTAGACGTCTTCAATAAAGTCATAGTTTTTGATGAGAGATACATGGAGATGCTTAGAGGGTGTAGCGGAAGATACATTGTAATCCCTTATCCATGTCACCCTGTTGTAGAGGGAAATAGAGGGTTTATGGAAGATGATACTTTGAGGTTCTTCAGTTTTGGTAGACAACCAGAGAGGGAATACATTGATTTTATAGATGCCCTAAATGAATTAAGGAAGAAGTATGAGTTAACCTATAGGATAGTTAGATCCAATGGTTTACTGTCTTTCAATGAAAACTGGATTATACAAGAACAATATAGAATAGGAGACACCATGGAGGTTTATAGTTATCTTCACGCCTCTGATATACATCTACTTCCAAAAGGTGATACAAATAAAGTCGTTGTTTCTTCAACACTCTGTCAATGTATAGGGTCTCTAACTCCAATAGTAGCACCAGATACAAGACATTTTGAAACCCTCCCAGATGATAAACCCATACTACTATACAGGAATAAGGATGATCTATTGGAAAAACTAGAATTGATTATAGAGGATGAAGAAGTTCGGAGGACATTGAAGGAGAATTCAAAGAGATATGTGGAGATGAATAGAGTAGATAGAGTAGCAGGGAATATCTTAGATTTACTGAGAGAGGAAACCAAGGAGATTGAAATAGTATAAAAGATGGATGCCCATAGATATAATGGTGAATCCCCTTGAAATTCCCCTCTTCACTTCTTTTTCTTCTTTATTAGGAATTAGAATAAAGAGGAATCTCTTCAAGGTTCAATAGGCCTGAGAGAAAAATGGATGAAGAGTTTTTATCATGTAAAATTATTATTTCTTCGATGAGAGTTGCTGCTTTAATATCTGGTGGGAAGGACTCTATATACGCTATCTATATAACTCAGCAGTTTGGATGGGATGTAACTCATCTAATAACTATTATTCCAAGGAATCTAGATTCTTGGATGTATCATAGCGTTAACATCTCGTTATCTAAACTAGTTGCTTCTGCTCTTCAAATACCTCATCTAGCTAGGGAGACTGAGGGTGTTAAGGAAGAAGAATTAGAGGATCTTAAGAAACTTTTAGAGGATTTAGAGATCGATGGAGTAATCAGTGGAGCTATATCATCTGAGTATCAGAGAACAAGAGTTGAAAAGATTTGTGATGAATTAGGT
>CAZCPZ010000310.1:0-1763 GCA_964499875.1 uncultured Thermoplasmatales archaeon
AAGGTTTACAACTAGTATACTAGTAGTATTTACCATATAGTATCTCCCAAATCAATATATATGTATTGATATATAAAAATTGTATTTGTGGATACTGAGATGGTGATGGATGGAAAGAATATTCCTCTAAGATGAAGGATGAGTAATTCTAGCTAAATTTAGGTGAGAGAAGAATTATAACCCCTATCTTTTATTCATGGATGGTTTCAAGGATGATGGAGGAGAATTATTATCCTTGGGGCGGAGATTTTGTCGCTTGTAAACCAGATAGTTGCGTAGCAGTTGTATTATTAAACATTGGTTATACTCCACCTGATACTGTAGCGATCTATGGTAATTTGAAAACTGAGAATATAGGTGTTGAGAAGATTATAGCAAATATAATATCTAATCCACATATAAGGTTTCTAGTAGTGTGCGGAGAAGATATAAGGGGTCATAGATCTGGTGAAACCCTTGTTAAACTACATAGTAATGGCGTGGATGAGAATCATAGAGTTATTGATGCACCAGGTGCTATTCCATATATTGAGAATATAGATGTAGATGCTATTAGACGTTTCCAGGAACAAGTTGAGGTTATCAACCTCATAGGGGTTACTGATAAGGATGAGATTGATGAAGCTATTAAGAGGTGTTTGGATAGTAAACCACCGGTTTTCGGTGAACCATATATAGCTATTAAGATGAAGGAGGTGAAATCTAATTTAACAGGTGATAAGAGAGCACTTCACTCTAGGGTAATAATGGATTATCTAGGTAGGATTAGAAAGAGGAGATAGAGTTATGTTCTCTTTCACAATGGATCAAAAAGTATTTGAGGTTGCAGATACAAAGATTGGTGGTCAACCAGGTGTTTACCCAACAGTAGTATTCGCCGGTTTATTCTTCAAAGGCAAGGTTGACCTCAAATGGGCTGAGGAACAACTACGGGAGATGTATCGGGTTAGTGAGGAGACCAGTGTACCAGCTATACCAGATTTCTTTCTTAGAAGGAAAGAAGATGTTCCTAGTATACTTGATTTCATAGCCTCTAGGGTCCCAGAGGATAAGCCATTCTCCCTTGATATAATAGAAGCTGATGTTAAACAGTTGGCTTTAAAAGAAGCAGAGGAGAGAGGTTTACTAGATAGGATGATCTATAACTCTATTCATATAGGTATCACTGAGGAAGAAGAAGAAGCATTATCCAAGTATACCCCTAGGATGATTATTATTGTAACCTTCAACCCTAGGGATTCATCTCCGGATGGTAGAGTAGAGGTTTTAGAGACTGGTGCCAACTTGATAGATAAGGGTTTACTCAGGGTAGCCGAGGATATAGGTGTAGATGAGATACTAGTTGATACTGCTGCTATGGCTCCCGGTGAGAATAGTGGTTCCGCTATAGCTGCTATACCAGTTATCAAGGAAGAATATGGTTACCCTACTGGTTGCGCAGTACATAATGTTGTTGAGAAATCTAGTTGGTTAAAGAAATATGGGGATACTAGGAGAACTGTGGATGTATCCTCTAATATATCCATACCACTGTTTGGTGGAGACTTCCTATTATTTGGACCCATAGAGTTATCAAACCTTGTTATACCCGTTGTAGCTTGGGTTGATATATTGGTATCAGAGTACACTGAGAGATACTTTGGTGTTAAACCAGTAGAGAGTCATCCACGTAGGAGGTTATTAGACTAGTATGGTTACTACTACTGTTATTGGATCTTATCCAATTCATCCTAATCCAGTTGTTTTAATGAAACAATACTTTA
>CAZCPZ010000311.1:0-1755 GCA_964499875.1 uncultured Thermoplasmatales archaeon
TTAAAATAAAAGCGGGACATGCTATTAAAAATTTAATATCTAAATTAATTAAATCTAATATTCATATATTAAGCATTTTTCAGTTATTTCCAGTAGAATTTTAGTTACCAAAAATGTAGATAAAAATACATGATTTTCCTATACTTAAAAACACATGTTCACCTAGTTTAAACTCTACATAAATACGATCTTCTCTTAAAGATGAATTATTTTCATTTAATTTCCCTCGTGGTATCTAACCAATATTTTCATACTAAATATGAATCAAAAAACTTTGTTTTTTCTAAATACCAAGATATTCTATAGAGCATTATATTTAATAATAAATCAAAAATATATTAAAAATCTCAAGGAAAAATTTTTGGATCATAACTCAAATATCCTACCAACTCCACATCTAAACGTTTTCTCTGGATACAACTCTGATATATCCCTCTTATACTTCGTACAGTGACAAGGAGAAATAATCTTAAGATCCTCTAGTAGATAAAAATCTTTGAAACCATGCATACCACCAATTAAACCTACAACTTCTCCTCTTCTACGTGCCTCCGATAGTATCTTATCAACACCTGGATGGGAACAACCAACTAATATAGTCCATCCCTCCTTACCCTCAAGTATTAGAGACTGCTCATCTACCACTCCATGTAGACGTCCAGTAGAGTATACACCATCAGCGATCTCTAAAGGATGCTCAACTACATTTATAGAAAACCCTTTAATCTCCTCTCTAGATAATCTATAGATCTCCCCACCATTGATAAACCTTGATAACTCCCCTAATCCACCATTATGATCCCAGTGTTCATGAGAAATCACGACCTTACTAATCTCGCTGGGATCAACACCAAGTTGCTTCAGATTCCAGATTAATAGATCTCCCTTTGCTCCAGTGTCAAATAAAATCTTCTCAACACCATTATCCACTAGACAAGAGAAACCCCAATCAGATTTAACATCTAGTTCTCTACTAAAGACTTCATTATCATAAACAATTAGTAACTTCAAGTTCTCCTCACCCTTTTTCTAGAAGAAACCAAAACAATGTTTCTCTAAAATAAATTTCTTTTCTCAAAAAGATTCTCAAGATTCTCCCTCCCTCTTCAATTCATGATACTTCTTTAAATTTAAATACACGTTTCATAATAACAAGGATGGGAAGCTGGGAGACTGAGGTTGAGATGGGAGAGATAGTGAGGATAAACCTCTTAGTTGATGATCTATGAATGAAGAAACTATTATAGAGAACAAATATATTAAATCCGTATATATATTATCAGATCTAAAGGATAAGAGAAACGAGGAGGGATTTCAACCAGGATATCTGACAGTCACTAATAGAAAACTAATGCTTATACCAGAGAGAAACAACCAGCCAGATACAGAAGAAGCAAAAATCATCAATTTATCCGACATCACCGACATTGATAGAAAAATAGAACACTGGAGGAAAACCATTGGTTCAACACAGGTACTACCAATACATCATTTTCGTGAAGGAGAAGAAGTTGCATCACTTATAGCAACATCACATGAAAATGCTTTATACTTCAAGAAAACCTTACTTATTCTACTACTATCTGGTTCACAAGTTGAGTTTGTATGTCCCTTTAGCGAGGGAGGAAAAATACTACTAGATAAACAACCAGTAACAGGAGTAATCAACATATCAGATGAAAAACTTATACTAAAATCAGAATGGCTTGGTGAAAAACAAGGAGAAACCATTGATCTACTACAGATCGATGAATT
>CAZCPZ010000312.1:0-1740 GCA_964499875.1 uncultured Thermoplasmatales archaeon
GGCGTGGTAGTGTTAATACTAGAACATAGAGGATTCCTAAAAAAACATAATATATCCTTCTATGGACCTGCTTTGTTGATAAGAACAAAGAGAGGTATAAAACTATTAGAGAGAATCTCCAGTAGAAGGAAACTTTGGAGATATATCGGTAACGTCGGAGTAATAATCTGCATAACTACTATGATATGGATTGTCACGCTTCTAGTGGAGAATATGTGGGCTGTTATGTCATGGACTACGGAGCAACAAAAGAAACTACCGGGTATAGAATTTGGATTAGTAATACCAGGTGTCAACCCTATACTTCCGCTCGACTACGTGGTTTATATAATATTAGCTATAATAATAGCAGTAATAGTACACGAGTTCTCTCATGGAATACTAACATGTGTACATAAACTAAAACTAAGATCACTGGGAGTACTATACTTTATAATACCACTAGGTGCCTTCGCTGAACCAGATGAAGAAGAACTAAGAGATACTAAACCATTAAACCGTATGAGGATCTATGCTGCTGGTCCAACAGCAAATTTTATTGTAGCGTTCATCTCCATTATTTTATTCTCATTTGTTTTTATGCCCACTGTTCAACCCATTGAAGGGGTACACATATTATATGTAATAGAAGATACCCCAGCAGATAAGCTCAATATCACCGCTGGTTCTGTTATAATATCACTAAACAATATCAAGGTTACCACCATGGAAGAGATAATGAGGGTTATAGATAATACAACCGTGAATCAAACTATTCCTATAGAATACTATCAACAAGGTATCCTCCACCATAACAACATAACCACAGCAGATAAACATCTATTTACGGGTAGAGACTCTGATAAAAACAAGAGTTTTATAGGAGTAAGTTTCAATCCATATGTATATGGAGTAATAGACACTTTAAAACAACCCTTTACCTTAGATGGTTTTCTATTACTATACTCACTCCCCTTCCTAGGATACTTCATTGGATATAACCCTATGGTTACTCCATACACCGAGGGTTATAAACTAAGTGGACCGCTAAGCTACCTACCACCAGAATTATTCTGGGGTACTATAAACCTACTATACTGGATCTTCTGGTTAAACCTAGTAGTAGCACTCTTTAATGTTCTACCTATGATACCATTAGATGGCGGTTTCCTATTTACCGATATCATTAGATCACTAACAACTAAGATCTATAAGAATTTATCAAAGGAGAGAAGGGAGAGAATCGTGAAAAACATCTCTTTCATAACCTCACTGCTAGTACTATTTATCGTGTTATATCCATGGATTGTAAAATATCTATAAAAGAAATAAGTCTATGTTAGGCTAGTTTGAAGAATCCTATGAGGAGAAGGCATCTTCATACCAGCTCTCCTAAGAGCTTCTTTTGCTTGTCTAACATACTCAGGTGTAGTTTCAATATCCATAACCACTTGGTTTGGTTTAACAACTGCAGCAATTGAAACAATCTTACCATAAGACTTCCTCATACCCTGAGACACCCTATCTGCACCTGCTCCAGTTGCTTGTTTATTCTCCCTTAGAACAGCGTGTGGATAAACCCTGATTCTAAGTAAGTAATTGGATGAACCCACTTTCTTCTCCATTAAACGATTAGCTACTACACGAGCAGCTTCTAAGGCATTGTGTCTAACTTGACATCTCTCTAATAACACAAGGGATAACCTAACTGGGAAAGAAGCTTTTTTATTACCTAGCATAAACTGTGTAATCCTGGGATTA
>CAZCPZ010000313.1:0-1719 GCA_964499875.1 uncultured Thermoplasmatales archaeon
AAAAACATAGTATCCATTTATCTTAACAACTTTTATTTCTCCTATAAGGTCTGGTTTACCATGGGAGTTAATTTCAGTAGATTCCATTGGATGGCTACCTATAACATTTGGTAAACTCGTTAATAGAATAATTAAAGCAGATAGTATAGCAACTAATTTCCCTCTCATGTTAAAATATCCTCCGAAGTATTCCTGTTATCCATATGCTTTCTATTTTTTTAAACTTATTTAAACTCTTGATTTCTTATCTTGTTATGCAGTTGTTTATCAATTGAATTTTTTCTATAATTTCCAGTTTGAATAAAGAATTTTTTATCATATAATAATGTAAGAAAACAGGACTATAGAAAAAATGGATGGTACCTAGTTAGTATAGTCTGATTCACCTACATATAACATTTCCTAAACCATATTGGTTAAACCTACTACCACCCTTTTTATTCAAGGAATACTATGTTCTCATTAAAAACTAGGTTTATCTATATGATTCTTGTTTACAAAACCCTGTTATGGAGCAAGAAAAAATCCTGGATTTAATCAAAAGATTTGCAGAGAAACTCCCTAGGTTTCCAGATGGACGTATAGATTACTCCAATACTGATACTGCTCCTGTTATAACAGTTTTCATCATGTATAATAATAGAATCCTATTGCTGAAACGAAGTGATAAGGTTAGAACATACAAGGGTAAATGGAATACTGTTGCAGGGTACCTAGATGAGGTTAAACCTCTGTATGAGAAGATACTAGAGGAGCTTAGAGAAGAAATAGGTGTAAGAGAGGAGGATATAGAATCATATCACCTAGGTGAACCCTTTAGCTTCCTAGACAAGGATATTGATAAAACATGGATTGTACATCCTGTATGCGTGGTTTTAAAGAGGAAACCAGTTATTAAACTAGATTGGGAGCATACAGAGTATAAGTGGATTAAACCATCAGAGATAAAAAACTTTGATATTGTTCCAAATACAGAGGAAACACTTAGACGAGCACTTGAAACCATAGATCTCCCCTAACCTTTAAAATATCTTCTCTAATCCCATTTTTCTAGGGTGCTAAGATTATGAGTTATGAGGCAGTATCCTTAGAAGTAAGAGATCACTGTGCATATATAACCTTGGAGAGACCAGAGCGGTTAAACTCTTTTGATATGAAACTCGGGTTAGAACTCTCAGAGCTATTAGAAAAGGTATCTAGTGATAAAGACGTTAGGGTTGTTGTCTTAAGAGGTAGGGGTAAAGGATTCTGTGGTGGTGGAGATGTCAAGGAGATGCACCTCGCAGAGGATAAACCAAGGTTTCTACTAGAGCTTACAAGAATAATATGTAGATGCGCCTCTATTATTAGAAGTATGGAGAAACCTGTTATAGCAGCTGTTAACGGTGCAGCATTTGGAGCAGGTTTTTCTCTAGCATTAGCATGTGATATCATAATAGCTGCTAGGGAAGCAAAGTTTTCACCAGCATTTATAGGAATAGGTTTAGCTCCAGGGTGTGGTACAAAACTACTAACCCAAGTAGTGAGTTACCAGAAGGCTTGCGAATACATCTTAATGTCTAAGGTTATAACCGCTGAAGAAGGATATCAACTAGGGTTTGTAAACAAAGTAGTGGACATAGAAGACTTGGATGATGAAGTAGAGAGTTTTGTAGAGAAATTCAAATCTCTACCATCTATAGCGGTTGGTAAAGCAAAGATACTTATAAACAAGAGTTA
>CAZCPZ010000314.1:0-1673 GCA_964499875.1 uncultured Thermoplasmatales archaeon
AAACACCTTTTAGCCCATCTATGAGTACGTTCTAAGCTTCTAATAGTATACTCTTTACTGGAGAAGGGAGAAGTACATTCATCTAAAGCTAGTATCATATCCGCCCCGAGTTTCTCTTGAATCTCAATGGATTTCTCAGGTGTTAGATACTGTGGCGACTCATCATATACTGATCTAAAAGATATACCATTATCATCAATTTTAACTATAGATTTCCCCCTGGGTTTAATCTCTGTATAATTCTCACCCGGAAAGTATAGTTTACCAACACCATGCTCTTTACCTAAACCTAGAGAGAAAGCTTGAAATCCACCACTATCTGTAATAATAGGTTTATACCAATTCATAAACCTATGTAGTCCACCTAAGTTAGATATAACCTCCGCTGTTGGCTGCAACATTAGATGATAAGTATTGCAGATAATTATCTGCACCCCTAGTTCATTTAAATCTTCACTAGTTAAAGCTTTAACAGTTGCTCGTGTTGCAACTGGCATAAGCTCAGGTGTCTCAACTACTCCATGTTTTAATCTTAATAATCCTGTTCTAGCATCTCCATCTTCTGCAGTGACTTTAAAGCTGAGTAACCCCATTACAATATTAGGGAAAGATATAAGAGAGATAAATTATTTCCCTCCTTCTCAAGAAATGTTAAACGAGGTACTATGGATTGCATCTCTACTTGTCAGTTTTCTAATGGTTATATTAGCATATAGGTTGTTTGGTAAAACCGGTTTATATGCTTGGACAGTTGTAGGAGTAATCATAGCTAATATCCAAGTGATGAAAACAGTTGAAGTCTTTGGTTTAGTCACAGCTCTTGGAAACATAGTATACTCATCTCTATTCCTAGTAACAGATATATTAAATGAGAATTACACAGAGAGGGATGCTCAGAAAGCAGTTTGGATAGGGTTCTATGTTCTAATATCAACAACGATTCTAATGCAACTTACAATACAGTTTATCCCAGATGAAACAGATTTCCTGAGTGAGCATATAACAGCTATATTCTCTCTACTACCTAGGATAACCTTTGCGAGTTTAACAGCTTATCTTATATCTCAGAATCATGATGTATGGTTCTTCGCTAAACTTAAGAAGAAGCATAAGAGGAGACTCCTATGGTTTAGAAATAATTCCTCAACAATCATTAGTCAACTACTGGATAACACTGTTTTCACGCTTATAGCATTTGCTGGTGTATTCCCATGGGTAGTTATAGGGCAAATCTTTTTAACATCTATGATCATGAAAGTAATAGTAGCAGTCTGCGATACACCCTTTGTATACCTAGCCAGGAGGATGAAAGAGCAAAACATTGTTGTATAACAAAGAAAACCCCTTCTTCTATAAGAAGCGTAGGAGTTTCTATTTAGAAAGGGGAATCTAAATACTTGTTTTCTAACCGTACAACCTAGTAAGAGTAAGAAATATAACTACTTCACTATTCCTAGTTATGAGGAGGATACACTGTGTCTCGGAACTCCGAGAGAGGATTTATACATGTCTACACTGGTCCTGGTAAAGGTAAAACAACAGCAGCCTTAGGGTTAGCTCTACGGGCAGTTGGAGCAGGTATGAAGGTTCATATGATACAATTCATGAAAGGTAGAAGATATAGTGAGATAGATGCAGTAGAATATCTACCAAACTTCACTATATCTCAACAT
>CAZCPZ010000315.1:0-1659 GCA_964499875.1 uncultured Thermoplasmatales archaeon
ACCTCTCTCAGTATCCTCTCTCTAATCCTTGGTTTAAGGGCATTAACTGTAACCAGATCTATTTCTCTACCAAGTTTCTTCTCCAAATAATCTTTTAGATAGAAAAACTCCCATCCAATAGGTTTCTCTAGTTCTATTAGTATATCAATGTCACTGGATTCCTTCTCCTCCCCTCTAGCATAGGATCCAAAAACACCTATCTTTTTAACACCATATTTCTCTCTCAGATAAGGTTTAAGCTTACTTAACTCTCTTTGAATATTCATTTCAAGGTTTAGATAGATGTAAACATCTTTTTATAACTTTTGGGATTTCTACTAGACTCCTTCAAATAAGTTTAAAGCAGAGGAGAATAAAAAATGAATAATCTATAAATAAAGATCTATACCACTAAGATTTGGGATTTATCACCACTAGTATATGGGAAATGGTAACACTAAGATATGAGAATTACTGCCACTAGGATATGGGAAATTTTTTACCACAAGATATAGGAAAACAGTTTTATAGGACCGCGAAATCTGGGATGAGACTAATAATGGTGAAGTTAGGGTTAACGCCTTGTTTTTAATAGGGGTTACAGGGTGTATAGAAGAAGGATTACTCAGGAGAGTTTCATGGTAGTGATGAGGTAGTGTTTTACTAGGAGTATACCACCAAGATATGGGATTTATCATCACTAGGATTCAGGAAATTTTTTACCACAGGATTTTGATAGAATTAATTTAGTTGAGGTAGAGGTTAACATTTGTTTTCTGTTCAGGTTTAGTAGGAGGTCTGGAATAAAAAGATATTAAAAGATGGAGCAATACTAAGATGGGGTTTTTTATTAGCACAAAAAAATTAAATGCATATGACTTTATTTTTCCAAAACTAGAGACACCCCTTAGTTTTATCTTCAAAACGGAAAAATATCATTTTTACATTTCGTAAAGAAAAAATTATTTAATGTAAAAGACTTATTTATTTTTTGTATGGATCTAGGAGAGTTCATAGAATTATTACATAGAGGAGAAGATGAACACCTTGAATTCAAAATAAAGGTTACCAGAGATATAGGAGAGGAGATATGTAGTTTTGCAAATGCAGATGGTGGAATAATACTGATCGGTGTAAATGATGATGGTGTACCCATTGGATGTGACATAAAGAAATCTAAGGAATCCATAACATCATATATATCAAGTATAACACCTCCACCCAGTATCCATTTGGAAACAATGGGTATCAATGGTAAAAAGATATTGATTATCAGAGTTGAAAAATCAAATATGTTATGTACAATTGGTGGAGTAGCCTATATTAGAGTTGGTACAGGTAAACGTCCTCTTTCTATATCAGAGATAGTTTCTTTGAGTGCAGAATATACAATACAACCTATAGATAGTATGATCACAGAGGTTTCTGAAGAAGAATTGGATGAAAACCTTTGGAGAGAGTTTCTTGATATTAGACGTAGAAAAGGTTTTAGAGAAGTTGATAACCTAAGAGAGAAATTGGGGGTTATAAAGAGGAAAGATGGACGGAGATACCTAACATTAGCTGGTTACCTGTTTTTTAGTAGTAGACCACAAGATACTCTACCACACACATATATAAGGATGAAAACAGCGGAGGGATGGATTAGGATAGATGGTGCAGTATGGAGGATGATAGAGA
>CAZCPZ010000316.1:0-1656 GCA_964499875.1 uncultured Thermoplasmatales archaeon
CCACAGTATAACCCTATAGTTAAACTATTTAATTAATCTTTCTAGGAATTCTTTATTCTATTATATATCCCCATCTCGGGTATTCTAAATTTGGTGCTTTGTTTTATCAAGGGAATTAGTCAAGTTATATTTTCAAGACAGAGTCAAGGGGGATCGTAGATTAAAAAAGTTGAATGAAAGACATTGAGGTATAGATTTAGGCAACCTAATATACTCTCCCACATAGTAGGTGAAACCAGGAGATGAAAAAATTAACATAGTATATATAAAACCTATCCCTAGAGATAAGATAAAACCATGGAAGAACGAAGATAAACAACAAGATAAAACAACAAACACCATCTCACCTCACTGTAACCCACTATTACCCACTATTATCCCAAATCCTAGTGCTAGTAAATCCCAAATATTAGTGGCAGCAAATCCCATATCTTAGTGGTAAGAGATTCCAAATCCTAGTGGTAATAAATCCCAAATCTTAGTGGTGTAATATCCCATATCTTAGTGGCAATATATCCTGTGTACTAGTGGTATCAGATAGTTCTTTATATTCTATAGGTATACCTAATAATACTCTTTTATATCTTTGAAATATAAATCATCCATCAGAAGATGCTCATTAGAAGAAATTAATCTACAGTCAAAACCCAATTATTAATAAAATAATTAAAATAAAAAATGTATATACTAAATATGGGTTTGAAAAAGAAAACAAGAGAAATCTTAGAGGATATCAGATGCCCCAGTTGTAATAGTAGAGATATAATCAAATACGGTAGATACAAAGGGGAACAATATTATTTATGCAAAACCTGTGGAAAGAGATTTCTACAAGGAAAGAGGTTAAAATGGAAGACTTACTCACCTAGGGTTATATATCATGCTTTATCTAACTATAACATGGGGTTTACTTTAGAGGAAACCACAAAAAATATTAATAGAAGGTTTAAAACAAAGGTTTCAAAGAGTACAGTTCATAGATGGATAAAAGAATATAGAGATATATGCCCTTATCTAAAATTAAGAGAAGAGATAATAAAAAAGTATCCACCTAATAATCTCATATTCTCAAAGATGTTTATAAAAGAAGGCATCACATATAATTTTAGATATCACAGAGGAAAACTAGGGATACTAGGAAAACATTATCCTACTCTAATCTCATATCTGGAGAGATTTAAACTAGGAGCACCAAGTTTCCTTCAAAACATAGAGAATAGATGCTCAAAACAAACCATATACATAGATGTAGAGAAAACCTACTCCACTAACAATATTATTACTTCAATGACAAACTTCGCCTTGAAATCCACTATAAGGAATAAAGAGAGACATAAGATCATAGAGGATTTCATGCTTATAAACGATACTAATACTATTGCTTGTGAGGTACCAGTATGGTTTTATGAGAAGAATATTAACACTAGTATCTCTGGACATATAGATCTACTCCAGATAAAGTATGACTCAGCGGGTAAACCATTGATTTATATTCTTGATTTTAAACCAGAAGCAGCAAAGGAAAAAGAAAAACAAGTATCATCTCAACTCTACTTATATGCATCTGGTTTATCCTTCAGAACCAAGATACCCTTGGAGAGTTTTAGATGCGCATGGTTTGATGATAAAAACTATTATGAGTTTAAACCTAGAGAT
>CAZCPZ010000317.1:0-1654 GCA_964499875.1 uncultured Thermoplasmatales archaeon
CTACTCTCATCATCTACTGTAGTAACAGATGCTCCTAGCCCACCTAAAATCAGTATACCCATCACGAAGAATAGGCTAATTCTCTTCATATCTATTTCGCCCCCAATTTTTCTATATATCAACTCAACATAAAATATACCACGTTCTATATATAATTTTTTAGAATACCTGAAATAGAGTTTCTTCTAAAAATCTTGGTTTAGAGATAAAACATAATTAAACCCTGAGAGCAGAACTCCTAGTTTTCTCCAAAACCAGTTCATCGTGAAACCTATTCCATTATGCTTAGGCATAGCTATTAGTAGTGGGTCGCTCCATGGGCTTACTACTCCATGATCATCTTTAGCTTTCACCCTAACCTCATAATTCCCTTTCTTCTCCCATACATGTGTCGCCGTCACTGCCCTACCAGAAACATACGGCCCAAGCCACTCAGAATAACTACCATCACCCCAATCAAACATATAATACACCTATCACCATCCGGATCCACAGCCTTTGCCTCAAAAGCATACTCCTCACCCGGCTTACCCTGAGAAGGACCAGACAATGTTGGCTTCTCCGGCGGATTAGACTCCTCCGCTATAGCCAACGTTGGATCACCAAAAGGCTGCCACTCCTCAACAGTAAGATAATCCCCATCATACATATGAGGAGATATAAAGGAGTTCAACGCTCTAACCCACATTTCCCCAAATGTAATGGCATCCCTCGTCTTATACGCTTTAAAAAGATCAAGTTGCATTTTACCATTTAAACCATAAACAGCAGCAGTTCCAGTATAGCTAAGCCCAATAGTTGTTGGACCAAAACAACCAATTCCACCACTATTTGAATTAGAAAGGAAAGACCAACAGAAACAGTTTTAGGGGAATATATCCAACACTACAACCACTGGTAGTTGTCTTTTACGGTCCATCAACGGTTGTAGTTCTTCTTTGAATTCTTCAGTTGTTAGTAAAAGGCTATTACTACTTTATTTTTCCGCTTATTCAATACAGTTTTCATCTGGACGGTATTGAACTTGGGATGTAATTGGAGTTTTGAGATTAATACGCCCCCATTATGGGCATCGTAACCTAATATCATAGCTTCGCCATCTATTCAAGGTAAAATCACGGATGGTATCTGACTCCTGTATTTCTATAGAAACTTTGCTCAGTTATTGTTCACTATAGGAAGATAAGAAGGGTTCTCTAGTTTAGCCAGAAAGTAAGCGCAAGTTATACCCTTTAATTCCTCTTGAAGTAACATTTGATTATTATTGTGTTTAATGGGAAGTATGTTATCTCCCCTCCCATATGGATACAATGAATTGATTCCTTTTAACAGAAAACAATTTGTCTCAGGTACATACCTTAGCATAGCCATTTTCTTATCCTATAACTAGTTTTGAGAAAGTAAGAACTACTGTTTCCTCTACTTATGTTTTCATAGGAAATATAGAGTTATTCCTCCTACAATGACAATAGGAGTATATTAGATAACCCATTATACAAGGTTAAGAGAAAAAATCATCTTTTTCTGAAAAATAAGATATGTTAAAAACATACACCCCCTCAAACCATATTATTCGAGCTACGTTCAAGAGATGAATATAAAAAGATACGTTGGGAGGGAAAACTTCACTACTAATAGGTACACTAATTTTTAG
>CAZCPZ010000318.1:0-1649 GCA_964499875.1 uncultured Thermoplasmatales archaeon
TAATACCCACTACAACAAAACCACCATCACTAGTCTCACAAATACAACTAGCAATATCATCACTCCTAGCATCACCATCCAAAATCCTACCCCACTCTTTATTACCATACCCATCAGTCTTAATAACCCAGAAATCAGAACCCTCACTAAGAGAAAAAGAAGCAGTAGCACCAGCTATAACAAAACCACCATCACTAGTAGCCCTAACACAATAACTACCATCAGGGAGACCGCCACCAAAGGTTTTATTCCAGAGTATATTACCTTGACCATCCATCCTAATAAGCCAAACATCATTATTACCAAAAGGATCACCTATTTCACCAGAAATAATAAAGCCACCATCACCAGTCTCATCTATCCACTCAGCCTGATCCATCCAACTAGTCTCAGGAATACAACTCTCCCACAACATGTTACCCTCGCTATCAGTCCTGATAATCCAAACACCAAAACCAGGTCTACTACCCACTAAAACAAAACCACCATCACCAGTAACCTCCATATGCTCAATAAAAGTAGTGCAACAACTCGCAGGATAAACCTTCTTCCAAATAACACTACCATTACCATCAACCTTAATCAACAAAGCAGCACCCATGTTATAAGCAGCAACAATAAAACAACCATCAGCAAGCTGATGAACACAAACACCCGTAGTATCATTAAGAGGATCCCTAATCACCTTACTCCAAACCTTGTTACCCAAATCATCAATCCTAACCAACCAAATACTCTCAACATCAAGATAACAGTATCCAACAAGGATGAAACCACCATTGCTAGTCTCCTCAACATAACGAAAATACGAAAGTCTACTAGAATATCCACTGCAATTATACCCCCTACTCCAAATCACCCTACCAAAACTATTAGTCCTAATAACCCAACCCATCTTACCATCATAATTACTCGGGGCACCCCAACCTGCAATTATAAAACCACCATCACTAGTCTCCTGAACACATCTAACACCATCAGCAGTACCACTATCAAAAGTTCTACTCCATTCACCATTAACACATGTCGTAGAATTCTTTGAATAATCCACAATCCTATCTAGGCTTGAAGTCTCAAACGCAATACCACTATAATAATGAGGAAAAGTAATTGAAGTTAAAAAGAGACAGGGTAACAATAAAACCATTAACAACTTTTTCATAGAAACGTTTACACCTCCAATCTTGACCATAATATCAAAATGATTACAATATTTAATTTTTTGTACCAAAAAAGAAGAAAAAAGAGGGAGAGAAAACATGTACAATCACCCTTTTAGAAGCCATTGTTCTTAGTAATCATCGTACACCAGTGGATCACCTAACTTCGGCCAACCACTACCAGTCCCCCAGAACACCTCCGTCTGATCATCATGCTCAATCTCCCAACCACTAACACTATTAGGATCAGCACCATGCTCAAGATATATATGAGTATCTTTAGTACGCAAATAGGCTTCACCGCTTCCCTGGAAATAAGCAGCCCAAATAAGCTCGGTGCAGTAATACTCTTCAGCATGATCTGCCGGTTCAGAGAATCTATCCACCCACCACATAGGATCATTAACATGAACACGACAGCCTTTAGGTGGAAGCACAGCCTTCCACCATTCATCCCCACCACCAGGACTAACATCCGGATGAGACTTC
>CAZCPZ010000319.1:0-1648 GCA_964499875.1 uncultured Thermoplasmatales archaeon
CCCTAGAGAGAGGTAGTTTCTTAACTATTCTAAGGAAATCTAGTTTACCGAAGAAAAGAGGATGCTTTACCAAGTGACGGAAAACAGATGCATCTGTGTAAACGTTAGCTAAACCCAGCATCGGGGTGAAAGACCAAGAACCAATTATCCTTTTAAGTGGAATCTTGTACCCGAGTGGTAGATGTATTACTCCTAGTGATCCAAATGTTGAGTCACCACATATACCATAGAATCCTCCCCCTTCTCTAACAAACTTTTTAATCTCCAACCTATACTCCCTAGGTGAATTCCATCCTCCTATTCCACCTGGACCAACGACTACATCTATACCCAGTTTCCTTAATTTACCATTCTGTATATCCCCACTTCTCCAGTTATCCCAGAATTCATATATCTTGAATTTAACATGGTATCTCTTCTCTGCTTCCTTAAGTATGTGTTTATAAATCTTCATGTTAATGGGAGCAATAAAGTCTAGCGTATCCCATTTTTGCCAGATGAAAGCAATTTTTATAGTCCTTCTTTCTATAAAACCACTTGAACCTATCTGAGAGAAAATAGATGAGATAAGTAACAGAATAAACACTATGGAGAGTAGATACCGCCTAGTAGTTAACACATCAAATCCTCCTAATTTTATCTTTAAGATGTGGATACCTCAAGTTTTTAAATTATCTTGACTTCTCTCTGAGAAATCAAAGTCTATCCTTAGTTTACCCATAGAGAAAGCATATTTCTCCTTAGTCTTAGTGATTCCTTTATAGGTTGCAGTAACCATACATTCATGGAGGGCCCAAGGCTCCGGTTCATCAATAGTTGTATAAATCAAGGAATATGCTCCATCTGTAGTTACACTATCATTCTTACAAGATACAATGGCTCTTCCTCCTCTTAGACCTTTAACATTCCCCTCAATTACGATTGGTTCACTCCAAGGTTTCTTCTCTAGGAACACTAGGAAATCCCTCAACTCTAATAGGAAACTCTGGAATAGTAAGATAATCTCCCATCTACCATCGGTTAGATCCAATATGATTGGTATAGTAGAGGATAGGAGGGTTCTAACAGATGAAACAAATTGAATAAGGCTAGATATGGAGGGAGAAGCTTTAAACAACTGCCATTCCTCTCTCATCGATGAGAGGGAACCATACCATGTTGAGAACATCATATATTTAGCTGAGAGTAATCGATATAGAGTAACACCTTTTATGGATAATGATACAACATATTTTGAGGTGTTATACACCCACCCTAGTTGATCAATGATTGGTTGTAGTAGTTGAATATCTAAAAACCCCTTTTGATGTCTAATGGAGAACTCCAAATTTTTCTCAACTAATTCTATATCTTCTTGAAAAGAAGTTTTAGTAAGTAGCGGTTGACTAATCATGATTCCATGATGGTTTATAGTTACCCCAGAGGCGGAGATACTACAAATCAGTATTGAAACACTGACCATAACCCAAAGGATGTTTTTCCTCCTCATGAATTAGACACACCCCTTCTACATCCCTCTTCTATAATATATGCTAGTTATTTAACTTAAACTTTTTTATAAAATTTTAAAAAGGAGATGTAGAAGAAGGGTCTAAAAAGAAAAAGAAAGGGTTTAATTAACCCTGCGAGGGTATCTCAGGTACTGGTA
>CAZCPZ010000320.1:0-1620 GCA_964499875.1 uncultured Thermoplasmatales archaeon
CCCAAGTACATCAATAGATGTTTTGAGGAGAAACGAGCTATCAACTCCTCCTGTGAAACCTATTGCAACTCTATCAAGTTGCGATAGAATCTCTCTGAGTATACCAAGTTTCCTCTCTAGGTTCCCTCTCATCTTAGTGTAATCAGAGCAATCTTTGAGTATATAAGAATACCCCTCTTTTTAGGAAAAGTTAATGAAGAAATTCTTCTTCCAGTTGCCATTGTTATGCATGAATGGGCTCTTGCTGAATCAATACTCACCACAGCTATTGAAACCGCTGAGAGAGAACATCTAAAGAAGATCCTTGAGATCCATGTATCCCTTGGAGAACTTCAGCAGATTGATGAAGAGATACTAAGGTTCGCACTCGATGAGATCCAGAAAACAATGAATCTAAGTGATGCAAAGATAGTTATTGATGTAGAGAAAGCCTTGTTTAAATGTAACAAATGTGGTTACAGATGGGAGTTTCAAAGAAACGAGTTGAGTGAGATGGAAGCTGAGGCAATACATTTTCTACCAGAGATGGCTTTTGTACATATGCGTTGTCCCAAATGCGCTAGCCCAGATTTCACCGTAGTTAAAGGACGAGGTATCGCCATAACCTCTATCAAAGGGGAATAGTGGAGATGGAGGAGATAATTGATCCAAGAATTAGTGTAATCAAGAAACGATTAACAGGGGTAAAGAATATCATCGCTGTTGCTAGTGGTAAAGGCGGGGTAGGTAAAAGCATGGTTTCATCTCTACTTGCCTTATACCTCGCTACCAAGAAAAGAAAAGTTGGGTTATTTGATCTCGACGTATATGGACCATCTACTCATATAATCCTTGGAATACCCCATCAGAGATTCCCTGAGGAGGATAAAGGAATAATCCCACCCGTGTTCAATGGAATAAAGTTTATGTCCATAGTATTCTACTCAGAGGATAAACCTGGTGCATTTAGAGGAATAGATGTATCCAACATCATAAGAGAGTTGCTCGCTATAACCCAATGGGGTACCCTAGACTATCTAATCCTGGATTTACCACCTGGTATAGGTGATGAAACCCTTGACACCATAAACCTAGTTCAACCAACGGGTTTCCTGGTAATATCAACACCCTCTAGGGTTGCAATGGGTGCTGTTGAGAAGCTATTGAATCTACTACTAGAACTACGTCTACCTATTACAGGTGTAATTGAAAATATGAAGATAGGTGACTCAAACTATGTTAAACAAACTGTTACCTCCAAAGATGTAAGATATCTCGGCTCCATCCAGTTTGACTCTACTTTGGAGGAAGCAATTGGTGACCCATCTAAACTCCTAAAAACTCTATTTATAAAAGACTTGGAGAAGATAATTGAGGAAACTAGGTTGCTGTAGCCGTGTAAAACAATACAAAAAGAATTCAAATTTAGTAATTCCACAAGGGATATTCTGATTGAGGGTAGCCTCAATCTCTCTATTTAGCATGACTGTTCCCTATAGAGGATGTCAAGATGGATAATAATGAAATCTAAGTTAGTGGGAAACCTTATCTTCTAATTGGTATGCTGAGAATGGAAGCAAAAATGAATATGAATTAGGTTATTAGGTGTAGAATTCTAAACAGATTTTTTTGAAACAGTTT
>CAZCPZ010000321.1:0-1617 GCA_964499875.1 uncultured Thermoplasmatales archaeon
TGGGTGGAGTCTATATAGCAGGTGGAATAGCATATAGAAACAAGGATATATTTCAATTCAAGGAATTCCAATGGGAGCTCACTAACTCCATTTATAGAGAGAAACTACTAGTGGATACACCTGTATATCTTATAGTTAATAGGGATATTAACTTGGTTGGTGCAGCTTTAGCTGTTATTGTGGAGGAGAGAGAAAGATGAATAACTTGGTTTTCTCCTATGAGAATAGTTTGATTCCAGAAGAAGAAATAAGAGAAACCCTGCAGAGACTTGAAGTTGAAAACCAGAGGATGAGAGAAACTAGTTATGAGGATGAACATGCATCACTATGTCTACTTGATGACAAAGAGATGCTACAAAAAATTAAAACACTGATATCTGAGAAAAAAGAGTTGGATCCTAGATACCTAGTTGTCGTTGGAATAGGTGGTAGCAACCTAGGAACAATAGCAATACAAGAAGCAATACTTGGTAGACAATACAATCTACTAGATGAGAATAGTATAAAGGTGTTATATGCTGATACTGTTGACTCTGATGCAATACATGATATACTATCTATTCTAAAACCAGTTTTTGAGAGAGGAGAAAATATACTGGTTAATGTTATTAGTAAATCCGGTAGGACAACAGAGACAATAGCAAACCTCCAGGTTATCTTAGAATTCCTAAGGAGATACAAAGAGGATTACTATAACTACATAGTTGCTACTACACAAAAAGATTCTATGTTTTGGAGAATAGCAGAGAGAAACAAGTTTAGTTTATTAGAGATACCAAAGATGGTTGGTGGGAGATACTCGGTTTTCTCACCAGCAGGGTTATTCCCCTTGGGTATCCTAGATATAAACATTGATAGACTCATAGAGGGAGCAAAAACAATGAGAGACAGTTGCTTAGAGGACAATGTGAATCCAGCATCGATAAATGCTAGTCTAATATACCTACACAAGGAGAGGAATAGAAACATACATGACCTCTTCCTATTCAGTAGTGACTTTGAATCCATTGGTAAATGGTATCGTCAGCTACTAGCTGAGAGTATAGGTAAGGAATATGATAGAGATGGTAGACAAGTATTCACTGGTATAACACCAACTGTATCCATTGGATCAACAGATCTACACTCTATGGCACAACTATATCTTGGTGGACCAGATGATAGATTCACAACCTTCATATCAACCACTAGAAACAAGACATCTATAGAGATACCCAGTTTAGAGGGTTACGAGGAACTAGTAACCGGTATACAAGGTAGGAAACTAGAGGATGTAATGAAAGCTATACTAGAGGGAGTGAAAATAGCTTTTGAGAAAAAAGGTAGACCTTACTCAGAGATAACACTTATAGATAAAACCGAGTACTCTATTGGTCAACTACTGGAGATGGAGATGATAGAAGTAATGTATCTAGGAGCGTTACTAAATGTTAATTCATTTGATCAACCAAACGTAGAGGAATATAAGAGAGAGACACGTAGAATACTTAGTGAGGTGGAGAAGAGATGTTAAGTAAAAAGATTATACCAGCGATAATTGCTAAAAATCAGGAAGAACTCGATGAAAGAGTAGGTAAAGTCATGGATTACGTAGACATAATCCAGTTGGATATCATG
>CAZCPZ010000322.1:0-1614 GCA_964499875.1 uncultured Thermoplasmatales archaeon
TATACTATATCCTTCCTGGTAGACTATTATCAGGAGATGGATGAATCCAATGAGAGTAACAATATGTTATCCATAAATGTCTCCATAGGGGAAGGGAAAACAGATCTAATAGTGGAGGAGATAATATATAATCCATCAACTCCAACTATTGGTGGAAACATCTCACTTAAAGCGAGGGTGAAGAATATTGGTACAAAGAAATCCACTGTTTGCACTGGAACATTCTATATCAACGGCGAAATACTAGTGAATACCTCAATTAGAGGTATAGAACCTGGTTTAAACCTAGTTACGGAACCAGTAGAGTATAGAATAATGGAACCAGGATTATATAGTGTAAGATTCTATGTTGACTCTAATAACTCTGTAGAAGAGTTAGATGAGGGTAACAATAATCTAACTATTAACCTCAACATAGCTTCCAGTGATACTACTCCACCAGTTGTTACAATAAGATATTATCCTAGTAATATTACAGAGAGGGATAATGTAACATTCATAGTTAATGCAACTGATGATGAGAGTGGTATAGAATACATCTACCTATCAATATATGATAGAGATCACCATATTAACCTAGGGAATATCACCTATAGTAGTAGTCTCAACTATACATGTGGACCGCTACCTCGGGGAGAAGTAATATACTATTATGTTGAGGCATCTGATAAAGCAGGTAACATCTATAGAAGCCCAATCTATAACTTCACAGTGGAATCATATTACACTGGGAATCTAACAGTTAACCTAACAGTGACTCCAGGGGAGCCAACAGAGTTCAACAAATTCTATCTTAAAGCAGAGGCATACTACCCATATGGAATCAAAGAACTTAGCATACTGAACTATAGAGATAACTATACACTTATCAGAGGAGAGAATACAACGAATATAACCTTTGGACCACTAGGACCCTTCACAGCTGGAACAGAACTAGTGTATCAAGCAAGAGCAGTAGATGTAGATGATCATATAGCATACTCAGATGTATTACACATTAAAATAAGGGCAGTGGGTAGGAGGAATACTAAGAATATAACAGCTTATGATAATAGAATGATCTTCCTAGTATCAGATACTGATTGGAGAACAGTGTTATCACTAGTACCAATAACTATTTGGCAGGAGGATAATGAGAGTATACTATCATCCCCAAGGGTGAGAGATCATGTTGATAGAGAAGCATCATTCTACCCAATGATTCGTTACCCACTACTAGTATACCATTATGAGAATAACCACTCTGTTGATATTCAACCTATTATCAACTTCATAAACTATAGATGGAGGATTTTGAATAACATAGTGGTTCAACCAAAGATAATGATAATAGGTAGTCCACCATCTTCTCTACTAAGGAAACTTGTAGCAGCGCCACCTGTTGGAGCAATGATATATGAGGAGAACATTGAGATATGGCGAGGAACACCAACCCCTGGTAGTAACTGGAGAATGAGAATAGATAGAGGAGATATAGTAAATCTTAGGGATGCCATTGAGATTAGAAGTAATATAAACCTAGGTGGTGGAGGAAATAGTTTATATGTAAATGTTACTACTCAAACCTTATCAGATGAAACTTTACATCAACTGAGAAACAAGTATTGGAGAGAG
>CAZCPZ010000323.1:0-1604 GCA_964499875.1 uncultured Thermoplasmatales archaeon
TGAATAATGGTCTCTCAACTATTCTAAGTGAAGACAAAGACTTTGATAGAATAAAAAATATTAAAAGAATTGGTGTCGATGAATTCCTGGTAAGTTATGGTGAAGAGTAGTTTGATTACTGGTTTGAAACATATGGTTACCAACTAATCTAACTAAGCGAGATTAGAAGCCCATGGAGAATAATATATGGGGAATAAAGAATTTGATAGTGTAAAATTGATGCGGGGAATTAGGTTGAAACTATCCAAGATCTATAGAAATATGGAGAGTGAGGATAAAGAGTTAATGGGGATCAGGAGGAAGAAACCAAGATTCTATCCAGAAGTATATCTAAGATTAGTTACTCCACTATATGTAAACAACTTTATAATAAAATTAAACCTCCTTTTCTTGGAATTTTAAATACTAGTTTTTAGATTTCCTTCAGAGCTTCTTTTAGACTAGACGCCTCTACGAAATTCTTATCCTTCATACGTTTTCTATGTTCCTTTAATAAATAGATCTTTTTTACCATATTTGATGTCCCCTTCTATTTCATCTAATTATTTATCTTTCTACACCCAAATTATTCTAAAATTATATGGTATAGTAAATGGTTTAGTATATAAAATCGTATGGTATATTATATGATTCTGAGTATCTTAAGGTTATTGAATCATACAACTTGGAAGAGGTTGATATCACTAAGCTGAGATGTGGTAACACTAGGTTGAGGAGGGTTAAAGGGATCTAATATAATATAGATCATATTCATATCTCAGATAAATGTTTAACTTGTATGCCATATCTTTTTAGATAATTTCTTGTCTCAGTTTTAAAGAAATGTTTATCCATAGACCATATAGTGTTGCATCTACAATAGAGTGCAGTAGCTAGATGGAGAGAATCACTTGCATACAAACCTAGTTTAACCTCTATATCTCTAGCGTATTCTAGTATATTTTCCAATTCAACATCCTCCAAGGCACCTGTATTATACAACCCTTTAACCACTTGAAAAGCTTCTAGGATCTCTTTCTCAGGGAAACCATTTTTCACTAAAGCTCTAATTAACTCTAGTAATCCATATCTAGACATTATAAACCTTGTATCAAAATTTGTAACTCTATCTAGTATTCTAAGAGATTCTTTATGATATTCTTCTTCCCTTCTAAACCATTTCACAATAACACTAGTATCTAGGTATTCACTCATTCCTCTTCATCTCTAATAGAAAACAATGTCTCGGTTAAACTTTTTTCACCAAGATTTTTATCTGCGATACTGTTGATCTTCTCAGCTAGTTTCAAAGCTTTGTATCTACGTATAAGGAGTCTTATACCCTCATTCACAGCTTCCGTTCTATTTCTAAATAAACCTTGATTTACTAGAGCATCCAGTTCTTTTAGAAGAGTCTTTGAGGTTCTAATATTCAACTGATAAGACCTCATTATGTAAAACATATGTGATACAGATATAAATATTTGGTGTCTCTACCTAAAAATTATATCTTCAAGAATGTATAGTATTAGAGTTTAGATTTTTTTATTCCATAATCTCTTTTTTCAAAAAAATAGAAAAAAATATATTACTATGGAAGTCACGGGGGTAAGTTAGTTATCTTG
>CAZCPZ010000324.1:0-1602 GCA_964499875.1 uncultured Thermoplasmatales archaeon
CCAGAGCCATTTGGTGAGATGGAAGCCTTTATAACATCCGGTGGATCATCTACGCTACCATATACTTATAGAGGTAGGATAAAGAATCTAGATTATAAAACAATTAGATACCTAGGGCACTGTGAGAAGATAAAGGTTTTATTTGATATAGGTTTAGGGAGTAATCAACCTATAGATGTAGATGGATTCAAAATTATACCTAGGAGAGTACTCATTAATCTACTTGATAAAACTCTACCTTCAAAAGGCGAAGATGCAGTGTTGATGAGAGTCACTGCTAAAGGTGTAAAGGGTAACAAAAATGTTTACTATGAGTATAACATGATTGATAGATATGATAGAGTTACAGGTTTAACCGCTATGATGCGGACAACCGGTTTCCCAGTTGCAATCACTGCGGATATGATACAAAGAAGAGTTATAGATAGATATGGAGTGTTTACCCCGGAAGAAGTTATACCACCAAAACCATTCTTCAAGGAGTTAGAGAAGAGAAATATAAAGATAGATAGGGAAGTAACCTATGAGTAGTCTAAAGGGTTTTCAAATTCAACGAGAGAACACCATTAAGAATCTAAAAGCAGAGATTAAGAATGGTAGAGTTGATGCAAAGATTATACCGCTGCTGGAGGAGATAAACTCTATACCATATTATTACACTACTAGTAGTTGCGCTGGTAGGATAGTGGTTTTAGAATTACCACAATTAGGAGATAAAAAGAATGCTGTTTTCTTAGGTAGATGGCATCGCATGGTTTATAGGCGAGAAGTTGAAGAAACATTTAGAAAATCCTCCCGGGGGTATATTTGGTTTCTCGCTCAGAGTCCTATATTCCATGTGGCAGCTTATACCATGGAGGATGCAGATAGGTTACTAAAAGCTGGTTATGCAGCAGGTTTCAAACACTCTGGTTTAAAAAATATTGGTGATAAGATTATAGTTGAGTTAACTAGTACCGAGAGATTAGATGCACCTATTGGTAGAGATGGATTAATACTATGTAGTGAGGAGTATCTTGAATTATTAGTGGAGAATGCAAACCTTGTTATTAAGCGAGGGGAAGAGAAACTGATGAGGTTGAAGAGAGAGGTTTCATCTATAAAAGATGAATACCTAGGGGGAGGGGGCAGAACCCCCTAGGGGGAGGGAACACCTATTGATTTTAAGTGTTATAACTCCTCATCCTTATAAGCCATGCCTCGGGTGGTATCTCCTGGTAGATCTTATATGGATCCTTCTTAGGTTTCTTCCTAGCCTCTTCTCTTATACGCTCCTCGTTATACGACCAATAAAACTTCCTCATATTCTTACCCTTTTCCTTGTATTCCTCTCTCCTCACTTTAAGTAAACCTTCCTTTAGTAACTCATAGAATAAAGCCCTACTATACTTATCAAGACTCATATCCTCAATCTCTCTCTGTCCATCGAATATCTTCTCAACAGTATCTGCAAGACCAATAGCATCCTCTGTTCTCATATTAAACGTGTTCTTCAAAGCCTTTACAAGTACTTGTTTCATCTTCCCATCCTCACCTCAATTGTTCTGTATGTTCATATATTAAGGAGTTGTTGTACAGATGTTAAATAGTATATTTACACTT
>CAZCPZ010000325.1:0-1561 GCA_964499875.1 uncultured Thermoplasmatales archaeon
AACTGGTAGGATGTGGGCGTATCAACACTTTAATGTTACACCAGATATAGTTGCTTTCGGTAAGAAAACCCAGGTATGTGGTATAATGGTTGGTTCTAGGGTTGATGAGGTTGAGGAAAATGTATTCAATGTTCCTAGTAGACTAAACTCTACTTGGGGTGGAAACCTAGTTGATATGGTTAGATGCCAGAGGTATCTTGAGGTAATAGTGGAGGAAAAACTTATTGATAATGCGAGGAAACAAGGTGAGATTCTAAGGAAGGGCTTAGAGGAGATACAGGAGAAATACCCTGATAAGATCTCTAATGCTAGAGGTAGAGGTCTAATGTGTGCTTTTGATTTACCTAATCCTGGTAGTAGAGACAGATTCAAAGACAATTTATATAGAAATGGTTTAATAATATTGGGGTGTGGTGCAAGCACTATAAGATTCCGTCCGCCACTAGTAATAAGTAGTGAGGAAATAGAGGAGATGCTAAGTATAGTTGAGAGAACAGTTAAGGAATTTGAAATCTAAGTATCTCTCATACTAGGGGTTTCTAGGTTTCCTTTTCTATAGAAGGATCTTCTCTCTAAAATAATCCAGTAGTTTATCAATATGTATCCTCTCTTGTTTTGTCGTATCTCTATCTCTAACTGTAACGGTGTTATCCTCCAGTGTTTGATGATCTATGGTTATACAGTATGGTGTCCCGATTTCATCCATCCTAGCGTATCTTCTACCAATTGACCCACTATTATCATAGTAGGTTTGTATACCTTTACTCCTGAGTTCTTTATCTATTTTTTTAGCTATAGTTACTAGTCGTTCATCGTTAACTAAGGGGAATACACCTGTTTTTATTGGTGCTATCACTGGTTTTAGTTTCAGTAACCTATATTCTTCTCCTTTCTTCTCTGTCTCATAGTAGCTATGTTCTAGTATACAATATAGTATTCTATCTATTCCATATGATGGTTCTATGACATGTGGTGTGAATCTCTCCAAGGTTATAGTTTCCTCGATCTCCTTGATCTCGTAGCATTCTCTTGGTATAATCATTTCTTCTCCATCTACTATTATTTTAATCTCCTCTTCATCTGGTGATGGAGTTAATTCTTCTAGTGTTTCTTTTATTCTCCCTGCTTTATCCTTAAACATTGGTCCAAGTCTACGCATATCTGGTATAATCCTTTTTTGTTTAATCCTCCTTGGTTTATAGTATCTCCTAGAAGCTGTGAGTTCTACACCAGAGGATCTTGTATGTGCCTCTAGGTCATAGGCGGATCGATCAGCTACACCAACGCATTCTATCCATCCGAAGCGTTCACTATACAATTCTGCGTCCCAGCACTCCTGTGCATAGTGTGCCAGTTCATCAGATGTATGTTTCCTAAACCTTAGTTTCTCTGGATCTACTCCTGCTTCTATTAGAAAAGACTGCGTGAGATAGAGGTAGTATGCTAGTGCTTCGCTTTTAACTACTCTTTTGTTTACTGCTTCCTCTAGTGTCAATGTTTGCTCTTGGATGTTATCATATAGTCTTATCTTCTCATCCTTTACTTCTTTGAATCTAGGATG
>CAZCPZ010000326.1:0-1555 GCA_964499875.1 uncultured Thermoplasmatales archaeon
TTAGATGCTATTTATATTTTTCTTATTTTTTCGTTTTTTAATGGTTTTTCGATATTCCAATTGACAAATGAGACAGAGTGTCAACTAGAGGAATTTTATATTATCACCTCTAAGCAATTTTACTAGGATAAAACATAAAACTTATATTACTTCTTGAGGTAGACTTCTACCTCTTGAAGATCTCTTGGTATAAAGGTGTTAATAAAAATTTCTCTAGCCTCATCTTCTAGTGGTTTTGAATTCAAGTACCGTGGACTTATGTGAATGAGATAAAGCTTCTCTACTTCTGCTTTTTTAGCTATCTCCGCTGCTTGTCTAGCGGTTGTATGACCATAATCTAAAGATATTTCCTCTAAATCCGAGGTAAATGTTGCTTCATGAATAAGGATATCTGCATGTTGTGCAAAACTAATCATTGATTCCAATGGTCGAGTATCACCTGAGATCACTATTTTCCTACCTGGTCTAGGGGGACCTAAAACCATGTCTGGAGTGATGATTCTACCATCTCTTAGTGTAATAGTATTACCTCTCTGGAGTTTACCAAATAATGGTCCCTCAGGTATCCCTAACTCCAGAGCCTTTGATTTATTGAATCTACCTGGTCTAATGTTTTCTTCAAAACAGTATCCCAATGCTGGTACACCATGGTCAACATTCATTACCTTCACATGGTAACCCTCAAATTCTATGTTATCCCCATCTTTGACTTCATGAGGTATTATCTGGTAACTAGGTCTAAAGTATCCCAGAGTTAGTATAGTTTTCATTAGTTCTACTATTCCACTCGGTCCATACACATGTAGAGGATGTTTTCGATCGTTTAGCTGCATAGTTTGAATCAAACCTGGTAAACCCAGGAAGTGGTCCCCATGGAAGTGTGTTATGAAGATTTTCGTTATCTGCATGTAGCTTAGTTTTGAACGTTGAAACTGTCTTTGTGTACCTTCACCACAGTCAAAGAGGATTATCTCTCCACCTCTTTTAATAGCTATAGATGAAACGTTTCTTTTTACTGTAGGCCAACTTCCACCTGTTCCGAGGAAAATTATTTTAAGTTGGGTCATCTTGAAAGCATAGATTATCAGGTATAGGTAAAAGCATTATGGTTTCCTGTATACTCCAAAAAATCTTGTTAAACTCCGGTGGACTCTAACCGTATATATCTTATCAAGTAACATATAATCTTTACCAACTTCTAAAACATTTTTACTTGATGCTCCTACAACTGCTCTTCTATCATGTTTTAGAACATCATATATACTTTGGAATACTCTTCTATACAATTGTTGTTTAGATTCACCTCTTGTTGAAGCAGCTTTACCATAGGGGAGATCTGTAACTACTGCATCCATTTTACAAGGTAAAAATTCCTCTAGTTCTCCTACATCAGTGTTATAGAGTGAAAAATCTTTGATATTGTAGTATTTGAGATTTTCCTCACACCCCTTAATCATTTTTTCATCTATATCTCCACCGAATACTTTGACTCCTATTAAACCAGCTTCTATCAGTATACCTCCGGTTCCGCAGAGTGGATATAGGAGAGAACAAT
>CAZCPZ010000327.1:0-1554 GCA_964499875.1 uncultured Thermoplasmatales archaeon
AACTCTCTCGGTGACCTTGTTAATATCCTTACTCCTTCTCTTGTTACTAGTATATCATCTTCGATTCTAACACCACCGTAACCCGGTATGTAGATACCTGGCTCAACTGTTAGCACCATGTTCTCCATTAAAACCTCTTTGCATTCTTCATTGAAACCCAGTCCTTCATCATGTACGTTTAAGCCTATTGAATGCCCAGTTGAGTGTATGAATCTGCCTTTAAACTCTGTTTCATCAATAAATTTCTTAGTGATTTCATGTATATGATAAGCAGGTGTGCCAGGTTTTATATTACTTAAAGCCTCTCTCTGTGCATCTAATACTACTTGATGTACTCTCTTTTGCTTATCAGAAGTTTTACCATATACGAATGTCCTCGTTATATCCGAGCAGTACCCCTTATATCTAACTCCTATATCACATATGATTAGATCTCCTCTTTTAATATTATATGATCCATGTGTATAGTGTGGCTGAGATGTATGAGTTCCAAATGAGGTAATTGGTGTGAAAGCAGGTTCCTGTGCACCTTTTTTAATCATAAGATATGTGATTTCCGCTGCTAATTCATCTTCTGTTAAGTCTTCTACAATTAGATTAGGTACCTCTAATATTATATCATCTACTATCTCACACGCCTTCTCTATATATTCGATTTCCTCAGTATCTTTAGTCATCCTAGCTCTTTGAAAAGCCTTAGATACATCTATTAACTTAGAATCAGATGAAATCTTAGTTAAAAGTAAGTAATCCTCATAGGTTAAGTAAGTTGAGTTTACTCCGATGTTTTTCACTCCATGAAGTTGTCTATGAAGGTTCTCCATTAAATCTCTTTGGTTATTATAGGTAGCTACATCTGGGTTTCCTCTCCGCGCAATTTCTTCTTCTAAAGGGGTTACGAGGAGTTTTATCTCACCATCTGGGTATAGTAGAGCTAAGCACCTCTCGAATAAACCGTTGTATAAACCTGTCACATAGCGGAAGTTTGGATCAAGGAAGGGTTCTACGCTGTTTTTAATTATTATTACATCGACTTCTTCAACATAGCTAAAGACTTTGGTGATTCTTTTTTTCATTGTTGATCTAAGCATTCTGAGTAGATGGTTTATTGTTGTACTCCTTTATTAACTCATGTAGTGTCTCAAGATCCTTCTTGATATGTTCTACTTCTCTCATTTTTTCTTCTTCAAAACTCTTTAAGATCTCCGAGAGGGGTTTCGTTAATCTATATATGTGAACAGGTCTTCCTTTACCCTTCTTCTTTAGATCTCTTTTCTCAGCCCATCCTCTCCTCCTTAACTCTTGCATTGCTACACTAACCTCTGGTTGCCTGAGATCCGCCCCCTGCTCTATATCCGCGGATCTACATTCTTCGCATTGTGATATATACATTAGTGTCTTCGCTAGGTTTCTAGGCATACCTAGCTCAGTGAATAGATCTACGACACGCTCATCTTTCTCATCTAATACTAATGCACGTTTTCGCTTCATAAATCCTCTCTCCTCAAAGGGAAATAGAATCATTAGATGCTATTTATATTTTTCTTATTTTTT
>CAZCPZ010000328.1:0-1552 GCA_964499875.1 uncultured Thermoplasmatales archaeon
TAGATTCATATCCTTATAAATCCTCCTAGGTTTTCTTCTTATAAAAGAATTTGGGTGAGATATGGGTAAATCCATATAAACAAGGAGGTAATAGATTTGTAGTATGAGTCATCTATGGATATACCTATTCTTGTTTCTTTTAACCAACTACTTTCCTCTAGAGAGTTTAACAGCTAAGGAGGGAGAGATTATTATTCACTGTAACGATGTTTCAAATTGGAGTATATCAAGATCTCTTTATGGTGGATTCATTGAGTTTATTGGTTTCTGTATCAATGGACCAACAGGTTTATGGGCACAGGAGTTTAGGAATAGAGGTTTCGATGAACCAGATGATGATAATGATGGTGTATCTGGAGGTGGAAACCTTAGTTGGAAAGCATTGGTTGATCCTGGTGTAGAAGGAGTTTTTAGTTTATCTAAGGGTGGGTATAATAGGAATGGTGTGTATGCTCAACTAGTGGAGAAGAAGAATGGTGATGGTAGAATAGGGTTGTATCAACTCATCTTCATATCCAATGAAACTGGTTTAGACTTCTATATCTATATGATGGGGGAAGAGAAAGTTGGGGAGGTAAAGGTATCTATAGCTAGTGTTGATGGTTCAATTATCTACGTGGAGGAGAATCTTGGTACACCAACAACTAGTTGGAGCAGATATGAAGCTTCTATTCCTCCGATAGAGGAGGTTAGTATTGGTAGAGTGGAGATAACTTTTAGAGGTGATGGTAAGGTATGGTTTGATGAAGCCTCTATTATGCCATCTAACAATGTAGGTGGTGTACGTAGAGAATACTATGAGTTATACAAGGATTGGCAACCAGGTGTCCTCCGGTATCCCGGTGGTTGCTTCGCTGACTCCCCTGCTAACCACTGGATGCATGCTATAGGACCAATTGATCAAAGACACTCACCGAACTGGGATCCCTTCTGGAGGAAGTATCAGAGGATGGATTTCGGTATAGATGAGTTCATAGCTTTTTGTAAAGCCTGTAATATTGAGCCGCACATAACAGTTAACTTTGGTTCTGGTACAGCTATAGAAGCAGCTGCTTTGGTTGAGTACTGTAATGGCCCAGCTAACTCAACCTATGGAGCAATGAGAGCTGCTAATGGTCACCCAGAGCCCTATAATGTTAAGTACTGGGAGATAGGGAATGAGCAGTATGGTGAATGGGAGATAGGGCATACTACACCAAGGGAATATGGTAGAAGATACCTAGAGTTTTATCATGCAATGAAAACTGTGGATCCAACTATTGAGATTATGACCGATGGAGATAAGAACCCTAGTTGGTATAAACCTTTAATGGAGACTATAGGAAAAGATGTTGATCTCTTCGGTTGGCATGAATGTCACGTAGCATCACCTGGTACCGATGAGGAAATCTATCTAGACATGGTTTCTAAATCCATTGAGACAGAGGAAACCATCAAGGGTTTCTGGAGAGAAGCAGAGGAAAACGGTTTATCAGATACTATGAAGTTGTCTATCTCGGAGTGGTGGCCGGTTTATAGGTACGTTAGAGGTTATCCAACTAGGCTTTTCTCA
>CAZCPZ010000329.1:0-1534 GCA_964499875.1 uncultured Thermoplasmatales archaeon
AGAGGGAGTATGCTGACTATATAGGTCTACCTGGTTCCCCTTATAATAGTTTACTGGATGATTATGAGGAGGGTATGAGAGTAGATAGATTAAGGAGAGAATTTAACTATCTGGAGGGGAATCTAACTAGGTTACTCCATAAGATCTTGGAGTCTAGTGGATACAAGGTTTTTGATGACGAGCTTAATATCTCTATTGGTAAACAAGAGAGGATTTGTAGGTTTATAATGAAGAAGATGCTGCTACCTAGTGATAAAACTAGGGTTGATACTTCGATGCACCCCTTTACGATTACTATTGGTTATAATGATGTTAGGATAACAACTAGGTATAGTAGGGGGAATCCATTGTCATCTATATTCGCTACGATACATGAGTGTGGACATGCTCTCTATGAACTAGGTTTACCAAGAGATAGGTTTAAATACACTGTTATCTCAGATGCACCCTCTATGGGTTTACATGAATCACAATCTCGTTTCTGGGAGAATATGATTGGTAGAAGCAAGTATTTCTGGGAGTATATACTTAGTAGATTTAGATTCCTTGATAAGAGTTTAGATGAGTGGTATTATATTGTTAACCAGGTTAAACCCTCTCTTATTAGAGTAGAAGCTGATGAGTTAACTTATCCTCTACACATTACTCTTAGATTTGATTTAGAGTTGAAGCTAGTTGAAGGTAAGATAGATGTCAGGGAGTTACCGGTGATTTGGAGTGAAAGGATGTACGAGTTGTTGGGAGTGAAACCTAGTAGTGATAGAGAGGGGGTGCTGCAGGATATGCATTGGAGTGAGGGACACATAGGTTACTTCCCAACATATATCATTGGTAGTGTATATGCCTCACAGATCTTTAAGAGGTTATTGGAGGAGAAACCAGGTATCATGGAGGATGTGAGAAGAGGCGATTTCGGGGGTATAGTGAGTTGGTTGAGAGAGAGGATTCATAGTATTGGTCGTAGGTTAACAGCTGATGAGATTATAAAACGGGTATGCAGCAAGGGTTTGGATGCAGAAACATTTATAGGTTATCTGAGAGGTAAATATCTAGAGTTATATGAGTCTTAGTTGCTTCTAGTGATTGTTTCCTCGCAGCTATCCTCATAGGGTCGTATATGATCATAGTTTCTCTTAAATACTAGTTTCTTATCTAGTTTCCTGAGGAAGTATTTACATGGTCCCTCAGATAAGTGTTTACATACCTCTCTTGTGTCTCTACCGAGTTGTATTGCATACTCTAATATAGGACAAGGGTTTCTACATCTAGTTACGAGTTTATCTTCTGTTAACTCTATTATCTCACAACCGTTTTCTCCCGTGTCTAGGAAGTCCAGGTAGAATAGTTTGTATACATCCTCCATGGATACATCTTTAGGTTTATTATGTGTTAGATGCCAGTGTAGAGCTGAGAAGTAGAAGAGTATCTCACCTACCCTAAGGTAGTACATGATGCTTAGTATTAGTTTACTCTTACCAAGCAACTCTTTAATCTTGTCTTTAAACTCTACCATATAACCCTGTTAACTCTGCTT
>CAZCPZ010000330.1:0-1525 GCA_964499875.1 uncultured Thermoplasmatales archaeon
TACCTCATTACCCTGATATAATATGAATGCATAGATAATATCCCAATCTGCTTCACTCTCAGTTTTATTTATCTGCTGCCAAATCACTACTCTATCATCTAGGGAGATATCTGGTTTACATTCCTCTAAGCTTGTATTAGCTATACTGTGTACCGTCCCTGATAGCATATCAAGGATACATATATCATGTTTTGTTTCCTTTGAACGGTTTTGAAATACAACATATCTTGTTCCTCCCTCTGGGAATGATGCCCTCTTTGTACCAGGGTATGGGAAGAAGTCAAGTACTCCTTTTAACCCTTTCCCCGCCTCTATACATCCTATGTCAATCTCTGTTGAAAATGGATAATATTGATTTCTTCCTCGGGAGAAACCAAATAAGTGGTCATACTCAAGATCAAATTCCTTTATATCTATATCATTATAGTTGAATACCTCAAAGTAGATGTTGTTTCCTCTAATCTCTGGACGAGAAGGATAGTTTGGTCTAGCCATTGGTATAGATGCTGGTGCTGCTAGTATAATTATATGTGGGTTACTAGAATAGAGTGGCGAGTTATCTATGAATTCTTGTAGCATAGCATCTATCTCAGTGTAACTTAATGTTGGTACCTCTACTATTACACCTTTTTTAGCAATAGCTAGGAATGGTGCAAGAAGTGATTGTTTATAATAGAATTTATGTAAACCTAATATGCGACTAGGTTGATCTACGCCAACCCATTGATCAAGAGGGTTAACAAGTACTATATTCCCTGCTCCTGCAGCTATCAAGTTTTGCTGTAACTCCTCTAGACTCCAATGAGCTTCTACATGAGCATATCTCTCAACCTCCTCTATCTCCCACTCACTAAAGTTTCCAATGAGATAAACTCTCTTCCCATGAATATTATTTAACTCATAATGATCTTGGAATAACAGTGGGGCATCTATTAGGGATGCATATTCTGCTGCAACCAATGCAGTACTATACTCATCCTCAGTTATAACAACTTTATTTATCCTACTCCAATGTCTAGAAACTAGTCCCCATAAAGAGTTATCTGATAAACTAATTAGACTGGATCTATTGGAGAGGCAATTGTTTCCTGTGATACTAAGATTTAACCCTATTCTATTATGAATCCCTCTCTGAATAGCCTGGATTTCACTTGGAGGTACGCGGATATTTAATTCATCCTCTTCTTCTCTCAACTCTACTCTAATCACTTCTATCTGATAATCACTTAACCCTGCTCCAACTGGTTTAGCAGCCACTAGTTTCTCCAATAATCTATCAGGTGGATCACCAACTATAACTACTCTTGTTGGATTCCATCTATTATTAAAGAAGTTAATTATAGGTCTGATATCAATACTATGGTTATCCTCATAATGGTATACTAGTGTTGGAATACATATAGTTCCATACCTATAGAATTCTTCTCTAATAACATGTCTATCAAAAACGGGGTTAGATAGGATGCTATCATTGTACTCCCTCCATATGGATATTGGTACTAGTGTGAGTACTGTTCTCCAATCT
>CAZCPZ010000331.1:0-1518 GCA_964499875.1 uncultured Thermoplasmatales archaeon
TTCTTATAAGTCTCCATAAAGAAGCCACGTTCATCCTCAAACACCTTAGGTATAACAAGTATTACATCAGGAATATCGGTCTTTTTAAATTCAAATGGCATATAACCACCTGAGTATAGTGATTGCTACAATTATATAACATAACCATAGATTTATTAGAGTAATAGAATTGAATAGTTGATAGAGAGAGTAAACATTAAAGCGGAGTAAAGATGATTGAGATTTTGGAAGGCTTACGGACTCTGAGTTTTTAAAGTATTGAAACCCTCAAAATCAAATATAATGCTATAGTAGGATGCTAATGCGGAAGCAATAGAGCATTTAGCATTCTCAAACGCACCAGCAAGTCCAGGAGCAACAGAGCGAATACCTAAACCATAGATACCTAGTATACCAAGAGCAATTCAACCCAATTATAAATAAAACTATTAACGCTAGAAGTTAATATAAAAGGGTTGATAAGTTTTTAAAGTAGGGAAACCAGCTTTTAAACCTAATTTATCGACTTTAATAAAATCATTCAAGTATCTACCCGAGACAGGTAATTAATATAATAAATGGAGGGAATACGTAGCCGAGGCATAACCATTAACACAAAGACCAAGAATAACAAGACTAAAGAAGTAAACTCACTAACTATAAAATCTTGTTCTAGAACTCAACTCAAAATCCTCCTCCCTAATCCCCATTTCATAGAGGATATTGGTATCAGAAACACGCGCTCTCCGTATAACTATATTTTCAGCCATCTTTTAAGCACCTAAACGACTATATATTATTAGACTTTTACCTTTAACTATCCTAAGAATAACAAATACTTATTACAGATATAATTAACATTAAAAACTAGTCACTAAATATCGTTCGTCAAGCTACTCATAACCTAATATCTGTCTAACTGTTTTTCTTACTGCTTCATATGAATCCCATCTAGGCTTCCAGCCAGTAGATTTTAACTTTGTAATATCTAAGAGCATAAACTTTACGTCTCCTATCCATCCACGTCCATCTGGTGTAGCGGGTTTATACCTGTATATTACGTTGTTTAATCCCATTTCCTCAACTACTATATCCGCAATCTCCTTGACAGTGATCCAGTCTTCATTACCTACGTTATAGATGTCATAGTCTTTCTTGGATTTTTTAAAGAGGTTAAATAGGTGTAATGTCGCATCAACAGCATCATATACATGTAGATAACTCTTCTTCTGAGAACCATCGCCTAGAATCTCAAGCTCACCAGGATTATTCCTAAGCTTATTTACAAAATCTATTATAACTCCATGGTTACTACGTGGACCAATTATATTCGCATATCTAAGGATTAAACTTTTAATACCATATAATTTAGAGTATGATATAACTAAGTTCTCACACGCAAGTTTAGAAGCACCATATACAGATATAGGTTCAAGAGGATGATAATCCTCTGGAGTGGGTAGAATCTTAGCATCACCATATACAGTACTAGTACTTGCAAACACTAGATATGGGATATCATACCTTCTACAGAGCTCG
>CAZCPZ010000332.1:0-1513 GCA_964499875.1 uncultured Thermoplasmatales archaeon
AGCTAGTTTTCCATCTACTGAGATTGCACAGTTTATTATTACATATGGTTTCTTCATCATTATTTTGGGTATAATGGGCAGTCTTTTTTATTCTCTGGGCAAATCTTCTTGGTTTTACATGGTGGTCCAGCATTTTTAAATATATTAGGTGCTTGCTTCTTAACTAATGCTAGCATCTTATATGCTAGTTCTCTTATCTCCCATTGTGCTTGGAGGCAGCATCTGAGTTCGAAGAAGTTTAGCAAGGATCGAGCATTCATTGTAACAATAATGTTACTATGTGTAGCATTTGGTAGTATATATCTTGCATCCTCTGTTGGTACTCCTAGCTTTAGTAGTTTATTATAGCATCTCCAGATTCTTTCTATGGTTTCATTGTATTCCTCTAAGGCTTCTTTGTTATCTAGGATACTCTTTGGTGTAGTATAGCTAGGTTTAGATATTGATACATACCTCTGACTTTGCTGTGCATAACTAGCGATTCTATGTCTAACTAGTTGATGCGTGAGTGCCCTACTTACGCCACTTATTGCGAAGGTGAAGGTTGCATGTTCTATAACACTTGTATGTCCTCGTTTCATAACTTCTTCTAGTATAACCCCTAGTTTTTCATCACTGGTTTCAGCTACTTCCTCAGGGGTAGAGGAGGTATGTGTTAGTTTAGCTGCCATCGCAGCTATTCTCTCAGGGTTTGGTGTAAAAGCTATGAGTTCCACTTTCATCTCAATCCATGTTTGAAGCTGAGAAGTGTTTATAACACTTAGGCTGCGATTGAAAGCTTAGGATTTCCATGTGGAACCCCCTGGTTTTTAGTTAAAAAACCATAACCTTTTAAAAATACATGGGATTACCATGACGGCAAAAACACTGGTTTAGAAGGGGAGAAATAGTATGTTTGCTTTCCTAGTAACGACACTGGTATGCCTAGTAACATACCTATTGTTGACCACTGGTAGTGGCCCTATACTAGGGCTTTGGAGTATAGAGGAGATACTAATAGGTTTGTTATTATCTATGCTTGCTGGTTTTGTATCTCAGAATCTATTTATAAAGGGTAGTTATAGGATGGCTAACCCGCGGAGGTGGATTCTATTCCTAGTGTACTTGTTTGGACCATTCTTTATTGGTATGGCTAAAGCAAACTTTGATGTTGCTTATAGAGTTATAACTGGTAGGATTAGACCGGGTATTGTTAAGATTTCACCTGGACTTAAAACAGATCTCGGTGTAACTATGCTTGCAAACTCTATAACCTTGACACCTGGTACACTTAGTGTTGATGTCGATGAGGAAACCAATGACCTCTATGTACATTGGATTAATGTAAAGGATGAAGCACTTCGTAAGAAACCTATTGATCCTAGTTTCGTGTGCGGTAGCTTCCCAAAATGGGTTAGGAGGATTGCTGAATGATAGAGGTTGAGTATCTAATAGCCTTACTATTGCTATTTATAAGTATTATACTGGCAACCATTAGAATCATTAGGGGTCCCACTGCTCCTGATAGAGTAGT